>NZ_JAGPXV010000679.1:0-2999 GCF_018070405.1 Micromonospora sp. D75 | reverse complement strand
CACGCCTGCGTCAGACCCGCGTACTGGCTGGTCGAGGCATTGGTGACGTCGACCTCGGTCAGCGCCACGTCCACACCCAGCGCGGCGAAGTTCTGCAGCGTGGTCTGGAAGTTGCCCGGCAGCGAGCTGCCGCCGGTGAAGTGGGTCTGCAGACCCACGCAGTCGATCGGCACACCCCGGGACTTGAAGTCCCGGATCATGTTGTAGACGCCCTGCGTCTTGCCGTACGACCAGTTCTCGATGTTGTAGTCGTTGTAGCAGAGCTTCGTCGACGAGTCGGCCGCCCGCGCGGTGCGGAACGCCACCTCGATCCAGTCGTTACCGGTGCCCTGCAGGTTGGAGCTGCGGCGGCTGCCGTCCTCGTTGAACGCCTCGTTCACCACGTCCCACGCGGCCAGCTTGCCCCGGTAGTGGCCCATGACGCCGTTGATGTGGTCGATCATCGCCTGACGCAGGTTGCTGCCGCTCAGGCTCTGCATCCAGCCCGGCTGCTGCGCGTGCCACGCCAGCGTGTGTCCCCGGACCTTCAGGCCCCGCTGGGTCGCCCAGTTGTAGATCTGGTCGCCCGAGTTGAAGTTGAACTGACCGCGCTGGGGCTGCGTCGCGTCCGGCTTCATCTCGTTCTCGGCCGTGATCATGTTGAACTCACGCCCGGCGATCGTGCTGTACGTCGAGTCGCCGAGCCGGCCCGCCGCGATGGCGGTGCCGAAGTACCGGCCCGACTGCGCGGCGGCCGCGCCCAGCGTGCTCGCGGCGGCGTTCGCCGACGGCATCATCACCGCGACGGCGGCCACCGTCACGGCGCTGACCGCGCCGGCGAGCAGCGCTCGGACAGCGGGCGATCGCCGTCGCCGACTCCCGCCGCGATGAGCGGATGGGCTCATTGCCATCTTGGCCTCCTTACTGGCCAACACCCAGGCCGTCGGGGCGGGACGACTGGACGTTTCGGTTGGGGTATCTAGCTTTGTCGATGCTTTCACCACGCATCGACGGGGACAATGGTGTTTCGGAAAAGTTTCGGAACGTTTTTGGCCGCGTACGGCCGGGCGCGGCGCGGCCGGTCACGCGGGGTGCGGCACCGGCCACGCCACGTCGACGGTCAGGTGACCGTGCAGGCGGTCCCGTTGAGCGTGAAGGTCGCCGGCCTCGGGTTCGAGCCGGTGTGGGTGCCGTTGAAGCCGAAGCTCGTCGACGCCCCGGGCGCCAGCGTCCCGTTGTACGACAGGTTCGTCGCGGTCACCGCCGTGCCCGTCTGGGTCACGTTCGCCGACCAGGCCTGCCCGACCTTCTGCCCGGTGTTGCCGAACGTGAACGCCAGCGTCCAGCCGTTGATCGCCGTGGTGCCGGTGTTGGCGACGGTGATGTTCGCGGTGAACCCGGTGTCCCAGGAGTTCGCCGTCCAGGTCACCGCGCAGGTGCCGCCGGCAGGCGGCGCGGTGGTGGTCACCGTGACGCCGGGCGAGGCGGGCGAGACGTTCCCGGCCGCGTCCACCGCCACCACCGTGAACGTGTACGTGGTGGAGGCGGTCAGCCCGGTCACCGCCAGCGTGGTGCCGGTGGACGAGCCGACCAGGACGTTCCCGCCCCGGTAGACCCGGTACCCGGTGACCCCGACGGCGTCGGTGGACGGACCCCAGGTCAGCGTCAGTCCGGTCGGGCCGACCGCCGAGGCGGTGGGGGTGCCCGGCGCGGTCGGCGCTGTGGTGTCCGGCGCCGGGCCGGCCGGCGTGGTGACGCTGACCGCCGCCGACGACGCCGAGCGGTTGCCGGCGCCGTCGAGCGCCCGCACGGTGAACTGGTACGTCCGCTCGGGCAGCAGCCCGGTCACCGCGAGCGTGTTGGTGGTGGCGGTGCGCAGCACCAGCGCGTCGCTGCCGGTCTGCGACTGGGTGACCTCGTAGCCGGCCAGCCCGCTGCCACCGGTGTCCGTGGAGGCGGCCCAGGTCAGCGTGAGTCCGCTCGACGTGACGGCGGACGCGACGGGGGTGCCGGGCACCGAGGGCGCGGTGGTGTCCGGGGTGACCGGTCCGGGCTCCTCGCCCCAGACCAGTACGCCGCCGGAGTAGAGCGGCACCTTGCGGTTGGGCCCGGCGGTGGCCTGGTACGACGGGTCGTTCGTCGGGTCCCAGGTGCCGCCCTCCGGCACGCCGATCTTGAACTGCACCTCCATCCGGTGCTGCGACTGCCCGGCGGGCGCGATGGTGTAGCCGGTGCAGTCGACCTCGACGTACCAGATGTCACCGGAGAACTGCTTCGCCGTCGACGGCGACGGGCAGCCCTGGGTGTAGCCGGGCGTGACAGTCACCGGTCCGGTGCCGTCGGGCCGGAAGAAGTACCGGAACTTCCCGGTGGTCAGCGCCCGGGCCGGGAACGCCGACTTGTTGTAGATGATCGCCTTGAGCCCGGTGGCGCGCGGCTCGGCCTGCATGACAGTGGTCTCCACAGTCATCTCATCCATGTCGGGCGTCTCGGCGGACGGGAACCCGGCGCGCGGGCTGCCGCCGTACTCGTTGGCGAGCCGGGCCAGCGCAGAGGTGAAGCCGGCGTTGTAGTCGGTGGCCACCTCGTTCATCACGTAGTCCGACCGGCTGTCGGTGTACGCGTCGTTGGCCGCCGACGGGCCGCCGACCAGCGCGCCGTAGAGCACGTGCCGGGTCTCGGTCGGCACCGTCTGGCTGTCCCACCAGGAGCCGTGCGCGGTGCGGTGGTGCGGGTTGCGCGGCGAGTTGGCGCCGAAGCCGATCTGGTAGCTGGAGTTGCGCGGGTTGTCGCCGAGCGCGTAATTGATCTGCCGGACGGCGAAGTCGTGGTAGCGCGCCTTGCGCGTGGTGTCGGTGGTCTTGTCGCTGTAGACCAGCGCCGCGAACGCGGTGTTCGAGGCGTACCGCAGCGCGCCCCACGAGTCGAGCACCGCCACCCCCGAGGCATTCGACACCACCTCCGACGGCGTGCCCACGCTCCACAATCTCGTCCAGGGGCAGTGGCGCGGGGCGGGGGCC
>NZ_JAGPXV010000678.1:0-3004 GCF_018070405.1 Micromonospora sp. D75 | reverse complement strand
GTGCTCTCCCAGGCCGTCGGCGTGGAGGAGCTGCGCGACCTGGCGGCGATGGCCCGGACCGAGCTGGTGGTCATCGACGCGGAGACGCGCCCGCACCGCTTCGCCGACGAGCTGCGCTGGAACCAGGCGTACTACCGGCTCGCCCGGGGCTTCTGAACCCCCTCGCCGCCCGCCGCGCCGACCCCGCGTGGCGGGCGGCGTGTTACGCCTTGACGAACGCCATGTTATCGCTCACAGTCGATGGATAGGGTCACCGGCACCGCTCGCGGGCCGTTCCGGGCGCGATCTGCGCCGCAGTTGCCAGGGATCCGACTCCCGCCTGGGTGGGCATCGCTGTTAGCGATAACGCCGACGTCGTCGGCGCGCGTCGCCGTGCCCGGGCTCCGGTCGACGAAGGAGGATCATGGTGACGGCTCGACTGTCCCGTGGACGTGGACGCCTGTCCCGGCTGCTGGCCGGGGTGGTGGCGCTGCTTGTCGGTGGCGTGGTGGTGGGCGCCGTGCCCGCGCCCGTCTCCGCGGCCACCGTGGACACCAGCGCGTACTACGTGCTGGTGAACCGCAACAGCGGCAAGGCGCTGGACCTGTACAACCAGGCGACGAACGACGGCGCGCGGATCACCCAGTGGACGCGCAACGACGGCGCCTGGCAGCAGTGGCAGTTCGTGGACTCCGGCGGTGGCTACTACCGGCTGCGCTCCCGGCACTCGGGCAAGGTGCTGGACGTGACCGGCGCGTCCACCGCCAACGGGGCCGCGGTGGTCCAGTGGACCGACCACGGCGGCACCAACCAGCAGTTCCGGCTGGCCGATTCCGACAGCGGGTACGTCCGGCTGATCAACCGGAACTCGAACAAGGTGATGGAGGTGCAGAACGCCTCCACCGCCGACGGCGGCAACATCGTCCAGTACGACGACTGGAACGGCGCGAACCAGCAGTGGCAGCTGGTGCGGGTCGGCGGCAACCCGGGTGACCCGGGCACGCCGAGCGGCAACTTCACCAACCCGGCGGTCTGGCAGGACTTCGCCGACGTCGACATCATCCGGGTCGGCGACGTCTACTACATGTCCGCCTCCACCATGCACTACTCGCCCGGCGCGCCGGTGCTGCGCTCCTGGGACCTGGTGAACTGGGAGTTCGCCGGGCACTCGGTGCCGCGGCTGGAGTTCGGCACCAAGTACGACCTGAGCGCCAGCGAGCAGGCGTACGTGGACGGCATCTGGGCGTCGACGCTGAACTACCGGCCGAGCAACCGCACGTTCTACTGGGCCGGGTGCATCGATTTCGCGCAGACCCACATCTACACCGCCACCGCCGTGGACGGCGCGTGGAGCCGCCTCGCCACCATCCCCAACTGCTACTACGACGCCGGCATGCTGATCGACGACAACGACACCATGTACGTCGCGTACGGCAACGGCACGATCAGCGTGGCCCAGCTCTCCGCCGACGGGCGCAGCCAGGTGCGGGCGCAGCAGGTCTACCAGACGCCGTCGAGCATCGGCACGCTGGAGGGGGCGCGCTTCTACAAGCGCAACGGCGCGTACTACATCTGGCTGACCCGGCCGGCCAACGGCCAGTACGTGCTGAAGTCCACGAACGGCCCGTTCGGCCCGTACGAGCAGCGGCAGGTGCTGCTGAACCTGCCCGGCCCGATCTCCGGTGGCGGCGTGCCGCACCAGGGCGGGCTGGTGCAGACGCAGACCGGCGCCTGGTACTACATGGCATTCACCGACGCCTACCCGGGCGGCCGGATGCCGACGCTGGCGCCGATCACCTGGACCTCCGACGGCTGGCCGCAGCTGCAGACCGTCAACGGGGCCTGGGGCGCGAGCTACCCCAACCCGCTGCCGACCCGCCCGGTCAAGCCGCTCACCGGCACCGACACGTTCTCCGGCACCACGCTCGGCCCGCAGTACGAGTGGAACCACAACCCGGACAACAGCAGGTGGTCGGTGAACAACGGCCTGCGCCTGCAGACCGCCACCGTCACGAACGACCTGTACCGGGCCCGCAACACGCTCACCCACCGCATCCAGGGTCCGACCTCGACCGGCACCATCGAGCTGGACTACTCGACCATGCGCGACGGTGACCGGGCCGGCCTGGCGATGCTGCGGGACAGTTCGGCCTGGATCGGCGTACGGCGGGACAACGGCGCGACCCGGGTGGTGATGACAAACGGTCTGACCATGGGCTCGAACTGGAACACCACGAGCACCGGCACGGAGATCGCCAGCGCGGCGGTGTCCGGCGGGCGGATCTGGTTGCGGGCCAACGCCGACATCCGCCCCGGCTCCGGACGGCAGGCGCGGTTCTCCTACAGCACCGACGGGGTGAACTTCGTGTCGCTGGGCAACGCGCTGACGCTCAACAACGCGTGGCAGTTCTTCATGGGCTACCGGTTCGGCTTCTTCAACTACGCCACGCAATCGCTTGGCGGTTCGGTGACGGTGCGGCAGTTCTCGCTGACGACACCGTGACAACGGTCACCATTCGCGGCCGTTGACACATCTTCATAGCCCGGGGTGCGGCTCCGGCAATCGCCGGAAATGCCGCACCCCGGGCCCAATTCCACCCGCTCCGAGCTGCCTGTTCGTGCCGCTGCGCAACGGAAGGGAATGAGCCGCCTGCCGATTCCGCGATAATCGGCGCGCCACGGTGGGAACGGTCGATCTGCGGTAGCGATACCGATGGGACCGCTGGCGTAGACTGTCGCCACCCGGGACGGTCCGGTCGAGATCGACCGGGTGTGGCCGCCGCGGGCAGTGGCGAAAGTGAGGTGGCCGTGCGCGGTCCTGCGATGACGGACGTGGCTCGCCTCGCCGGGGTTTCGCACCAGACGGTCTCCCGGGTGCTCAACGGGCATCCCAACGTGCGTGAACAGACCCGGCTGCGGGTCCAGGCCGCCATCACCGAGCTCGGCTACCGGCCCAACCGCGCGGCCCGCGCGCTGGTGACCGGCCGTTCCCAGGTGATCGGCGTGGTCGCGCAGAACACCACGC
>NZ_JAGPXV010000677.1:0-3027 GCF_018070405.1 Micromonospora sp. D75 | reverse complement strand
CCTCCCCGCCCGCACGACCGCCACGGCCGGTAGGGGTGGCAGGCCGCGGAGACCCCCGACTACGGTCAGGACCGTTCTCCCGGCCCACCGGCGGCGCACTCGCCCGCCCGGATCCGGCGGTACCCCACGACCCTACCGGCGTCGCGGCCCCCGGCAGGGCTCGGACCGGGCCGCTGAGAGGATCGCACCATGCCGCTGCTGGGCTGGCTGACGAAGACAACCGACGAGCACCCGGACGCGATCCGGGTCGGCGGCCGGGCGGCGTCCTGGGTGGAGCTTCGCCGCCTTGCCACGGCGGTGGCCGACGAGCTGCGCGGCGTCGACCGGGTGGCGATCGAGGCCACCGCCACCCTGGAGACCGTGGTCGGCGTGGTGGGCGCGCTGACGGCCGGGGTTGCGGTCGTGCCGATCCCGCCGGACGCCGGGCCGATGGAGCGCGATCACATCCTGCGCGACTCGGACGCGACGGCGCTGCTGGCCCCGGCCGGCGCGGAACGCACCGTCGGTGACGCCGGCCGGCCCGTCGTACCCGTCGACCTGACCCGCCGGTCGGACACCGTCCACCCCGAGCCGGATCCGGCCCGCACCGCGGTGATCCTCTACACCAGCGGCACCACCGGCGCCCCGAAGGGCGCCGTGATCTCCCGCCGCGCGATCGCCGCCTGCCTCGACGGGCTGGCCGACGCCTGGGCATGGACGCCGGACGACCTGCTGGTGCACGGCCTGCCGCTGTTCCACGTGCACGGGCTGGTGCTCGGCGTGCTCGGACCACTGCGGCTGGGCGGCCGGCTGCACCACGTGGGCCGCCCCAGCCCCGACCGGTACGCCGCCGCCAACGGCACGATGTACTTCGGGGTGCCGACGGTGTGGTCCCGAATCGCCGCCGACCCGGACGCGGCCCGGGCGCTGCGTCCGGCGCGGCTGCTGGTCTCGGGCAGCGCGGCGCTGCCGGCGGCGGTCTTCGCCGACCTCGCCACCCTCACCGGTCACCGGGTCGTCGAGCGGTACGGGATGACCGAGACCCTGATCACTGTGAGCGCCCGGACGGACGGCCCACGCCGGCCCGGCACCGTCGGGCTGGCGCTGCCCGGGGTCCGTACGCGGCTGGTCGGCGACGACGGCACCCCGCTCCCGGCCGACGGGGCGGCGATGGGCGAGCTTCAGGTCACCGGCCCCACGCTGTTCGACGGCTACCTGAACCGTCCGGACGCCGACGCGGCGAGCCGTACCCCGGACGGTTGGTTCCGCACCGGGGACGTCGCCACCGTCGACCCGGACGGCTGGCACCGGATCGTCGGCCGGGCGTCGACCGACCTGATCAAGAGCGGTGGCTACCGGATCGGCGCGGGGGAGGTGGAGGACGCCCTGCTGACGCACCCGGGGGTCCGTGAGGCAGCCGTGGTGGGCACACCGCACCCCGACCTCGGTCAGCAGGTCACCGCGTACGTGGTGGGCGACGGGGTGGGCGAGGCCGAGCTGATCGACTTCGTGGCCCGGCACCTTTCGGCGCACAAGCGACCACGCGAGGTGCGCCTGGTCGACGCCCTGCCCCGCAACGCCCTGGGCAAGGTGCAGAAGACGCGGCTCAGCGCCGACGGTTAGGACGCGACCGCCGGGATGCTGATCGCGGTGACCACCAGTCCCCGCTCGACCAGGAACCTGCCCGCGAACGCCCGCACCTCGGCCCCGCCGAGCACCGGACCGGGCACCAGCAGCCGGGCCTCGAACGTGCCGGCCGGGTCGAACACGATGTCCGCCTCGGAGAAGTCCAGCCACTGGCCGGTGAGCGGGAACCACGCCTTGTACACCGCCTCCTTGGCGCTGAACAACAGGCGGTCCCAGCAGACGGCGGGGCGGACCGCGGCCAGCGTGACGGTGCGCGACCGTTCGGCCGGCAGGGCGATCGCTCCGAGCACCCCGTCGGGCAGCGGGGCGTGCGGCTCGGCGTCCACCCCGAGGCTGGCGAACGCCGCCGTACGGCCGACGACCGCCGCCCGGTAGCCATCGCAGTGCGTCATACTGCCGACCACGCCGTCGGGCCAGAGCGGGGCACCGCGTGCGCCGGAGACGATCGGCGCCGGGGCGAGGCCCAGTTCGCCGAGGGCCAGCCGGGCGCAGTGCCGCACGGTGGTGAACTCCCGGCGTCGTTTCTCCACCGACCGTGCCACCAGCGCCTCCTCCTCGGGGAACAGGGTCACGCCGGCGGGATCGGTGAAGGACTCGGACACCGCCACGGTGGAGGGCAGGATCTGCTCGATCACGTTGGCCGATGGTAGGCGCTGCGGCACCCCTCGCCGCGGCGGGCCTCGGCGATAGGTGCACCATAGGGGTCGGGTACGGGTGCCGGCCTGCACGGGACAGGTGCCACTCTGAGCGCCGTCCCGGTCCTGCGGGCGGGGCACCTGGATTTGGGGCGGATGGACGCGGGAATGGCGATGCTCACTGGCAAAGTGGTGCGGTTCGACGAGGTGCGGGGCTACGGGTTCATCGCCCCGGACGACGGCAGCGACGACGTGTTCGTGCACGCGAACATGCTCGACGGCGACAAGTGGGCGCTGACGCCCGGCGTCCCGGTCGAGTACGACGCGGTGGAGACCGAGCGCGGGCCCAAGGCCGTGCTGGTGCGGGTGTCCGGCGTCACGGTCGGCGGCGGGCGCAGCAGGGACAGCGGACAGGCCACGGGCGGCGCGGAGGACGACGAGGGCCTGTGCGACGTCCTCTCCGAGCGGGCCTTCTCCGCGGAGACCACCGAGGCGCTGGTGACCTCCGTGTCGGACCTGACCGGAGCGCAGATCGTGGCGGTACGTGCGAGGATGCTGGAGCTGGCCCGGCGGCACGGCTGGGTGGAGGGCTGACCGTGGCGGGGGCGGGTCACCGCTGCCCCCTGTCCGGCCGGCTCAGCCGCCGGCGATCAGCAGGGACTTCCTGATCCGCCCGAAGGCGCTGCGCGGCAACTCGTCGACGAAGTGCACCCGCCGGGGGCGCTGGCCCGCCGAGAGGTACCGGCCGACGTGGTCGATGAGCACC
>NZ_JAGPXV010000676.1:0-3029 GCF_018070405.1 Micromonospora sp. D75 | reverse complement strand
GCGGTCACCGGCAAGCCGTACATCTTCTGCGTGGGCGCGGACATCACCAGCCTGCCCGCGCTGGAGAACCGCGAGCAGGCGCTGGAGATCGGCCGGCTCGGCCACCGCGTCTTCGCCCGGCTCAAGGACAGCGCCGTCCCCACCTTCGCGTTCGTCAACGGCGCGGCGATGGGCGGCGGCCTGGAGCTGGCGCTGCACTGCCACTACCGGACGCTGTCGGCGGGCGCGGCGGCTCTGGCGCTGCCCGAGGTCTCGCTCGGCCTGATCCCCGGCTGGGGCGGTACGCAGCTGCTGCCGAACCTGATCGGCATCCCGGCCGCCACCCAGGTGATCATCCAGAACCCGCTGATGCAGAACAAGATGCTCAAGCCGAAGCAGGCGGCCGAGATGGGCATCGCGGACGTGCTGCTGGAGCCGGCCGACTTCCTGGAGCGGTCGCTGGAGTGGGCCGCCGGCGTGGTCCGGGGCGAGGTCGCCGTGACCCGCCCCGAGGTCGACAAGGACATGTGGGCGGGCGTGCTCTACTTCGCCCGGCAGACCCTCGACCAGCGGCTGCACGGCGCGGTCCCGTCCGCGTACAAGGCGCTGGACCTGCTGGAGACGGCGAAGGACGCCGACTTCGCCACCGGCACCGCGGCGGAGGACGAGGCCCTCGCGGACCTGGTCTTCTCCGAGGAGCTGCGCAGCGGCCTGTACGCCTTCGACCTGGTGCAGCGGCGGGCCAAGCGCCCGGCCGGCGCGCCGGACAAGGGCCTGGCCCGCCCGGTCACCAAGGTCGGCATCGTCGGCGCCGGCCTGATGGCCAGCCAGCTCGCGCTGCTGTTCGCCCGGCGGCTGCAGGTGCCGGTCGTCATGACCGACCTGGACCAGTCGCGGGTGGACAAGGGTGTCGGCTACGTGCACACCCAGATCGAGAAGGCCGTCAGCAAGGGCCGGATGGACAAGGGCACCGCGGCCAAGCTGTACGGCCTGGTCAGCGGCTCGGTCGACAAGTCCGTCTTCGCCGACGCCGACTTCGTCATCGAGGCCGTGTTCGAGGACCTGGGCGTCAAGAAGCAGGTCTGGGCCGAGCTGGAGAAGATCGTCAAGCCGGAGGCGGTGCTCGCCACCAACACCAGCTCGCTGTCCATCACCGAGATGGCCGCCGACCTGGAGCACCCGGAGCGGGTGGTCGGCTTCCACTTCTTCAACCCGGTCGCGGTGCTGCCGCTGCTGGAGATCGTCCGCGGCGAGCGGACCGACGACGCCACGCTGGCCACCGCGTTCGCTGTCGGCAAGCAGCTCAAGAAGTCGTCGGTGCTGGTCAAGGACGCCCCGGCGTTCGTGGTGAACCGGCTGCTGACCCGCTTCCTCGGCACCGTGTTCGCGGCCGTCGACCAGGGCACCCCGCTGGACGTGGCGAACAGCGCGCTGGACCCGCTGGGCCTGCCGATGCGTCCGCTGGCGCTGCTGCAGCTCGTCGGGCCGGCCGTGGCGTACCACGTCGGCGGCACCCTGCACGAGGCGTTCCCGGACCGGTTCGGCGTCAGCGAGAACCTCAAGCGGATCGCCGACTCGGGCCAGCCGATCGTGGTCGACGACCAGATCAACGACGAGGTGGCGAAGCTGCTGGTGGTCGGCGACGAGCCGCTCACCGCCGAGCAGGTGCGGCAGAACGCGCTGGACGCGCTGGCGCAGGAGATCCGGCTCATGCTCGACGAGGGCGTCGTCGCCGAGGCGCAGGACATCGACCTGTGCATGATCCTCGGCGCCGGCTGGCCGTTCCACCTGGGCGGCGTGACGCCGTACCTGGACCGGACCGGCACCTCCGAGCGGGTGACCGGCAAGCGGTTCCTGCCGCGCGGCGTGGCCAGCCTGCGCTGACCGATACCGCATCGATCGCGGTGGTCGGGCTGTCCGAGACGGACGCCCGGCCACCGCGATCGGCGTTTCGGGGGCAGGTCACGGGTCGGATGCGGTTTCGTCCCACCGGCCTTCCACGGACAGCGGCATGTCGGTGCTCCTGGCTACGATCACGCCTTCAGTTTTCTCACAGGAGCTGCCTACATGTCCCAGCCGCCGTCCAATCCCTACCCCGGCCACTACCCGCCGCCCCAGCACCAGCCCGGCGGCTTCCAGCCGCCCCAGCAGCCGCAGTACGGCGGTGGCTACCCGCAGGCTCCGCAGCAGCCCCAATACGGCGCTGACTACCCGCAGATCCCGCAGCAGCCCCAGTACGGCAACCAGTTCGGCGCGCCGGTCCCGCCGAAGAAGTCCGGCGTCGGCAAGATCCTGCTGATCGTCCTCGCGGTGGTCCTGGTGCTCTGCGTCGGTGGCGGCATCGTCACCTGGCTCGTCACCAAGGACACCGTCGGCGAGGTGGTCACCGCCACCAAGACCCGGGTGGTCGAGCCGCAGACGCTCGGCGGCCGGCCGAAGGTCACCGACCCGCAGCTGCAGAACGCCGCGACGCAGATGAAGGCCTCGCTCAGCAAGGACGTGCCGGACGCGACGAGCACGGCCGGCGCCTTCTACGGCAACCCGGAGAAGAAAGACCTGGTCATGATCGTCGCCGTGTCCGGCGTCATGGCCGACCCGAAGAAGGAACTGGACGACGCCGCCACGGCGGTCACGCCGGACCTGGCCACCAAGGACTTCAAGACGGTCGACCCGGGCCCGCTGGGCGGCGACGCCAAGTGCTCCGACGGCAAGGCCTCGGGTGAGCAGGTGGCCGTCTGCATCTGGGCCGACCGGGGCAGCCTCGGCATGGTGGTCGTCTACTTCAAGTCCGCGGCCGAGCTCCAGAAGGAGTTCGTCACGATGCGCGGCGAGATCGAGAAGCAGGGCTGACACCGCTACGCACCGGGCCCCCGCCGCGACGGCGGGGGCCCGGTGTCGTTTCCGGATCAGGCGGACCCGGCCCGTTCGGCAGGGCTCCGGCAGACGCAGAACTCGTTGCCCTCGGGGTCGGCCAGCACCACCCAGCCGCTGCCGTCCGGCCGGCGCCGGTCGGCCACCAGCGTGGCGCCGAGGTCACGCAGCCGCGCCAC
>NZ_JAGPXV010000675.1:0-3033 GCF_018070405.1 Micromonospora sp. D75 | reverse complement strand
GCCGGCGACCGCGGCGTGGCACGCCGCCTCCGCCTCCTCGGGGGTACGCGCGCGCAGCAGCTCGACCGGGCGGCCCGCTCCGGCGAGGCGCTCCAGGATCCCGGGCAGCAGACCGCGGTGCCGCCCCCGGCCGGCGGTCGGGTTGGCGAGCACGGCGACGGGGCCGGGCGGGACATGATCGTGCGCGGTCACGGCGAGCACCGTACGGCACGGCTCGCGCCGCCCACCAGAGCCAGGTCACACGGCGGGTGGGCGGCACACGCCGACGGCGCCCGGCAGGGGGTGCCGGGCGCCGTGGCGGGGGTGGTTCAGGGAAGGTCGATCGGGCGCAGCACCCGGTCCACCGCGTGCGCGATCTGCTTGTTGCCCTTGTTGATGTCGTACCGCACCACCTTGGCGTTGCGGTCGCTGGTGTCGGCGTCGACCAGGCGCACCTCGCGGCCGTACCAGCAGCGCTTCACGTCCACCTCGACGGTGGCGCCGAGCGCGGTGGTCAGGTCCGCGCCGTCCGCCTTCAGCGCCGCCTTCCGGTCGATCGTCGCGCCCGGCACGACGTGGTAGAGCAGGACGTCCTCCACCGTGTCCACGCCCAGGCCGGCGACCGCGTCGAACGCGGCCTTCTCCCCGGGCAGCTTCTTCGCGGCGGTGATGTCCCGGACCAGCTCGCGGAACGCGTAGTCGTTCGGCACGAACGCGGTCAGCGCGACGGTACCGTCGGTGAGCACCTTCACCGGCGAGTCCGGCTTGGCCTGCAGCACCGTCAGGACCGCCTTGGTGAGCACGTCGAAGTCCCGCGAGTTGCGGTCGAAGCCGCTCTTGTCCGCGGTGAGCACGGCGGCCAGCGACCGCGTGCCCGGCTGCTTGGCGCCGGCCTGGGCGGGCACGGCGACGGCGGTGGTGGCCACCGCCGCCGCGGTGGCGCCCACGGCCAGCCGGGCGGCGAGACGAGCGATGTTCATCGGGGAGCCTTTCGTCGAAGCGACCAGGTCCGTGACTGTCGTCACGACCAATGCTTCGCCCGCACCGTCCCCGGTGGATGCAGCCGGATCGATGGTGTTTTCGCGGCCGCCTCAGCGCACCACCAGCCGCTTGCTCACCGACGGCACGCCGTCGCCCTTGACCTTCAGCGACCAGTCCCCCGCCGCGCCGAGCGTCACCACCGTCTCGGCGGTGCCGTTGGCCTCCGCCTTCATCTCCGCGACCCGCTTGCCGTCGGGGTTGAGCACGTACAGCGTCCGGGCCCCGGCGGTCTTGTTCGTCACCTTGAACGCCAGCTTCTCGCCCGGCTCGGCGATCAGGGCGTCCACCCCGGTCATCGCGTCGTCGGTCAGCTCGATCGTCACCGACCGGTCGTAGGCCACCTCGGCTGCGGCGCTGGCCAGGTTGCCGTCGTCGGACACGGTGATCTTCGTACGCACGCCGTCGCCCTGCCGGCCGGGCTTGCAGGCCACCTCGTACGTGCCGGTCTGCAGCGAGGCACGCAGGTCGCCGGTACGGCCCGCCGGCACGTCCGCGACCTCGGCGATCACCTTGGTGAAGGCGTCGCCCTCGCGGCCGTAGACGTAGACCCCGGTGGCCTGCTGACCCCGGTTGGTCACGGTGAACGTGACGGTGCCCGGCGTGAACAGCGTGGTGGTGACCTCGCAACTGGTGTCGGTGGCGGTCACCGGCACCTGCTGGCCCTTCGGCGCGGGCTCGTCGTCACCGCAGGCGGTGAGCGCGGTGGCCGCGCAGAGGACGGTCAGGACGGCGGCGGTACGGCTCTTCATCGGGTTCTCCGGAGCGCAGGTCAGACGGACTGACCGGAACGGGGCGCCGACGCACCCCGGCACACCGCCCGGGGGGCTCGGCGGAGTCAGCAGAGTCTAAGCGCGTACGGCGTGGCGGCAAGGCCCGAGGGCGACCCGATGTGCCCGCGCACCGGGCGGTCCGCGGGACCGGCATGATGGCGGCATGCGGCTGGTCTCCCTGCTTCCCTCCGCCACCGAGATCGTGTACGCGCTGGGTCTCGGCGACGACCTGGTCGGCGTCACGTTCGAGTGCGAGGTGCCCGCGTCGTACCGGGCGGGCACCACTGTGGTCGTCGGCGGCCGGGACACCCGGGGCATGAGTCCCGGCGACATCGACGCCTACGTCAGGGCGCAGGTCGCGGCCGGAGCCGACCTGTACACGCTGCACGCCGGGGCGCTGGCCGGGCTGGACCCGGACCTGATCCTCACCCAGGACCTGTGCCGGGTCTGCGCGCTGCCCTCGGGCCGGGTCGCCGACGCGGTGGACCACCTCGGGTGCCGGTCCGAGGTGCTGTCGCTGGACCCGTACACCCTGGACGACGTGCTGGAGTCGATCCGCGCGGTGGGCGCGGCGGCCCGGGTGCCCGACCGTGCCGAGGCCCTTGTCGACGGCCTGCGCGCCCGGCTCGCGGCGGTCCGCGCGGCGGTGGCCGGCCGGCCCCGGCCCCGGGTCGCGGTGGTCGAATGGGTGGACCCGCCGTTCGGCGCCGGGCACTGGATTCCCGACCTGGTCGACGTGGCCGGCGGCGAGCCGGTGGGCACCCATCGCGGCGCCCGGTCCGGCCCGACCACCTGGGACGCCCTGCGGGCCGCCCGACCCGACGTGGTGCTGGTCGCGCCGTGCGGCTTCCGTCTCGACGGCGCGGCCGAGCAGGCCGTCGGCGTGGCCGGGCACTTCCCCGGCGCGCAGGTGTGGGCGCTGGACGCGGACGGGCTGATCGTGCGCGCCGGCCCGCGCCTGGTCGACGGCGCCGAGACCATAGCCGCCATCCTCCACCCCGACGCCGTCCCCGCCGCCCCTCTCGGCACAGCCCGCCGCATCCCCTGAACCACCCGCCCCGGCCCCGGCCCCGGCCCCGGCCCCGGCCCCGGCCCCGGCGATCTTGCACTTCCTGCCCGGGCAAAGTGCGGAAACCGGTCATCCGAGGGGCAGCAAGTCCATGATCAACGTGAGGGCGGGCCGTCGCGCGGGCATCGAGTTCAAGGTCGGCGGAGGGCACTCGGCGCGGCGGCGAGGGGCGGC
>NZ_JAGPXV010000674.1:0-3055 GCF_018070405.1 Micromonospora sp. D75 | reverse complement strand
GTGCTGGAAGGCGCAGGACGTCTGCGCCCAGGAGGTGCCGCTGCTCCAGATCCGGCCGGGCTCGGACCACCCGAGCGCCTGCCACTTCGCGGAGAAGCGGGAGATCGTCGTCACCCACGACGCGGCCTGACCCGAACCGGACCGCCTGCCGGCGTCAACTCGACGCCGGCAGGCGGTTCGTCGTATCCGGGGGCGTCACGGCGTCACAGCGGGCCGCGACCGGCGCGCAGCAGCAGGAGCGCGAGCTGGGTGCCGTCCGCGCCGAGCTCGGCCCGGAACCGCTCCAGGATCTCCCGTTCGCGGGAGAGCACGAGCCGGGTCCCACCGGAGGCCATCCGGGTCGCGCCGACCTCCTGGGAGAGCGCGGCTCGCTCCTGCCAGAGCGCGATGAGCGTGCTGTCGATCTCGTCGATCCGCCGCCGGATCTCACCGATCCGCTCGGCGGCCGTCGCGTCGTCGGTGCCGGTCCGGGACGCCGCGGCGCCGCTCGGGTCGGCGTCGGCCGGCCGGCCGTTGCGCGCCGGGCTGCCGCTGGACTCCACCACGTCAGTCATCATCGTCGTCCCTCTCGGGGCTCGGGCCCGGTACCCGGATCCCGGGACGGAAACGCCCCGGGCTCTCCGAGCCCGGGGCGTTTCGTAGGTCTGTGATCAGGCGCGACCCACGGCTGCCGGACTCCCGGTGCCGTAGTAAAAGTAGAAGCGCTGATCGAACACGTCGTCGAGTATGCCGACCACCCGGGCGGGCGCGCAAGAAGACGCACCAACAGGTGAGACGTGCCGCCGGGCGCCGACCGGCCGCGCGGGCGGGGAAGTGTCCGGCCGACGGCATAGACTCGGACTGCGATGCATCCTCTCTTCGACATCCCCGCGTCCCCGCCTGCGCCGGAGTCCCGGCCGACCCCGCCGCGCCGCCCCGGGGCCCCCGGGTCGGACCCGCAGGCCCTCCTCGACGGCCTGAACGGCCCCCAGCGGGACGCGGTGACCCACGCCGGCTCCCCGCTGCTCATCGTGGCCGGCGCCGGCTCCGGCAAGACCCGGGTGCTGACCAACCGGATCGCCTACCTGCTCGCCGCCCGGGACGTGCATCCCGGCGAGATCATCGCGATCACCTTCACCAACAAGGCCGCCGGCGAGATGAAGGAGCGGGTGGCCGCGCTGGTCGGCCCGCGCGCCCGGATGATGTGGGTGTCGACGTTCCACTCCGCGTGTGTACGCATCCTGCGGGCCGAGCACGAGCACGCCGGCCTGAAGTCGACGTTCTCGATCTACGACGCGGACGACTCGCGCCGGCTGATGCAGATGGTCGCCCGCGAGCTGGACCTGGACCCGAAGCGCTACCCGGCCCGGGGTCTGGCCGCCCAGGTGTCGAACCTGAAGAACGAGCTGGTCGACCCGGAGGAGTTCGCCGGCCGGGCCAAGGGGCCGAACGAGCGGGCGCTCGCCGAGGCGTACACGCTCTACCAGCGGCGGCTGCGCGAGGCGCACGCGCTGGACTTCGACGACCTGATCATGACCACGGTGCACCTGCTCCAGTCGCACCCGCACGTGGCGGAGAGTTACCGGCGGCGGTTCCGGCACGTGCTGGTCGACGAATACCAGGACACCAACCACGCCCAGTACGTGCTGATCAAGGAGCTGGTCTCCGGCACCGAGGGGATCCCGCCGGCCGAGCTGTGCGTGGTCGGCGACGCCGACCAGTCGATCTACGCGTTCCGCGGCGCGACCATCCGCAACATCCTGGAGTTCGAGCGGGACTTCACCGACGCCCGCACGATCCTGCTGGAGCAGAACTACCGCTCGACCCAGACCATCCTCAACGCGGCGAACGCGGTCATCGACCGCAACACCTCGCGCAAGCCGAAGCGGCTGTGGAGCGACGCCGGGGCCGGGGAGCAGATCGTCGGGTACGTCGCCGACACCGAGCACGCCGAGGCCGACTGGGTCGCCCGCGAGATCGACCGCCTGGTCGACGACGGCGACACCCGCCCGGGCGACGTGGCCGTCTTCTACCGCACCAACGCCATGTCCCGCGTGTTCGAGGAGGTGTTCATCCGGGTCGGCCTGCCCTACAAGGTGGTCGGCGGGGTGCGCTTCTACGAGCGCAAGGAGGTCCGCGACGCGCTCGCGTACCTGCGCGCGGTGGTGAACGACGACGACACGGTCAGCCTGCGGCGGATCCTCAACACCCCGCGCCGGGGCATCGGCGAGCGGGCCGAGGCGTGCGTGGAGGCGCTGGCCGCGCGCGACCGCATCTCCTTCGGCGCCGCGCTGCGCCGGGCCAAGGACGCACCCGGCATCTCCACCCGGGCCGCGAACGGCATCGCCGAGTTCGTCGCGCTGCTCGACGCGGCGCGGGAGCTGGCCGCCACCGGCACGCCGGAGGAGGTGCTGGAGGCGGTGCTGACCCGCTCGGGCTACCTGGCCGAGCTGGAGGAGAGCCTCGACCCGCAGGACGCCGGCCGGGTGGACAACCTCCAGGAGTTGGTGAGCGTCGCCCGGGAGTACACCGAACGGATCGAGGCGCTCGGCGCCGAGGACGAGCGGGCCACCCTGGCCGGGTTCCTGGAGCAGGTGGCGCTCGTCGCCGACGCCGACCAGATCCCCTCCGACGACCCGGACCACCAGGGCGTGGTCACGCTGATGACGCTGCACACGGCCAAGGGCCTGGAGTTCCCGGTGGTCTTCCTGACCGGCCTGGAGGACGGCGTCTTCCCGCACCTGCGCTCGCTCGGCGACACCCGGGAGCTGGAGGAGGAGCGGCGGCTGGCGTACGTGGGCATCACCCGGGCCCGCCAGCGTCTCTACCTGTCCCGCGCGGTGACCCGGTCGGCGTGGGGCGCGCCCGCGTACAACCCGCCGTCGCGGTTCCTGGAGGAGCTGCCGCCGGAGCTGGTCCGCTGGGAGCGCACCGAGGGGTCGTACACCTCGTGGGGTGGCGGGGGCGGCGGCGTCGGCGGCCGGGCGGACCGCCTGGGCCGCGGCGGCTTCGCCGGCGGCACGCCGAAGGCGACCGAGCTGGCGAAGCGGCTGGGCGTGGACGCCAGCCGGCTGTC
>NZ_JAGPXV010000673.1:0-3067 GCF_018070405.1 Micromonospora sp. D75 | reverse complement strand
TACCCACAAGCCACGCCGCCTTCGTCACCTGGGCCATGATCCACGTCATGGTCACCCGCCTGGCCCGACACACGAAACCGGCCCAGGCAACCCACACCTGAGCCGGAATCTCAAACACTCACTTAACACGCGCTGTCAGGCGTCCATGCCACGCAGGACCAGCGGCACGCGGGTCGCGCCGCCGGTGACCACCCGGACCGGCACGCCCCAGTCCTGCCGCGTCAGGTGACAGGCCGCGTGCTCCACATCGGCGTCGCAGGTCGCCGCCTGGGCGGTCACCTGCAGCACCCCCTGCGCCACGTCGCCGCTGACCACCAGCTTGCGGGACAGGTCGGTGGTCGTGCCCGCGCCCTCGACCAGCAGCTCCGGCGGGGACGCCGAGACCACCAGCCGGGTCGACGGCCCGTACGTCTCGTCGAGCTTCTGCCCCGGCGCCGGCGTGAAGATCACGTCCAGGGTCAGCTCCCCGGCTGCCACGTCGGTCGGCTTGCGCTCCAGCCGGTGCCGGGGGCCGTCCACCGTGTTCGCCCCGGCCGACGTCAGCGCGCCCGGCGCCAGCCGGGTCAGCCGGTGCGCGGCCGACTCGACCACGAGCACGTCGCCCTCGCCGGTCAGCACCAGGTCGCTCGGCTCGGCCAGCCCGTCCGCCACGGTGCCCACCTGGCCGGTCTCCGGGTCGAAGCGGCGCACCGCCCCGTTGTACGTGTCGGCGATCAGCACCGAACCGTCGGGCAGCGCGCACACGCCCAGCGGGTGCTGGAGCAACGCCTGGTCGGCCGGGCCGTCGACGTGCCCGAAGTCGAACAGGCCCTGACCGACTGCGGTGTGCATCACGCCGCCTTCGACCCACCGGATCGCGCTGGTCTCGCTGTCGGCCACCCAGAGCCGTGTCCCGTCGACGGAGACGGACAACCCGGACGGCTGGGCCATCCACACGTCCGGCAGCGGGCCGTCGCGCAGCGCCTCGACTGTGGTCCCGGCGTACATGCCGGCGGTCCGCTTGATCGGGTCGAACCACCAGAGCTGGTGGATGCCGGCCATGGCGACGATCACCCGATCGCCGTACCAGGCCACGTCCCACGGGGACGACAGGTCGACGGCGCGGGCGTCGTGCGCGTGGTCGTCGACGGTCGAGCGCCACTGCCGCCCGGTGCCCGCGATCGTGACCACCTCGCCGGACGACAGCCGTACGCCGCGCAGCAGGTGGTTGACGGTGTCCGCGACGACCACGTCGTAACCGGCGACCTCGGCCACGTGCGGCGGCAGCAGGCAGAGCCCCTGCGGCTCGGCGAACGTGGCGGCGGAGGCCGGGCCGTCCGTACGGCCCCGGGAACCGGCGCCGATGCGGCGCACCACCGTCTCGCCGTCGGCGGCCAGCTCGACCAGTGAGTGCCGGGCCGAGTCGCTGACCAGCAGGTTCCCGCCGTCGAGCGGCAGCGCCTTGCCGGGGAACCGCAGCACGGTGTCCGGCTCGGCCGGCGGCACGTACGGGCCCTCGCCCCGGTGCAGCGTGCCCTTCGCCTCATGGGTGGCGATCAACTCGTCGATCAGCCGCGCCAGCCCTTCGGCGTGCCCCTCGCCGGCCATGGTGGCGACCACGTAGCCCTCCGGGTCGACCACGGCCAGAGTCGGCCACGCCTTGGCCGCGTACTGCTGCCACATGTCCATGTCGGCGTCGTCGAGCACCGGGTGGTGCACGCCGTACCGCTCGACGGCCGCGGCCAGCGCCGCCGGGTCCTTCTCGAGCTCGAACTTCGGCGAGTGCACCCCGATCACGACCAGGACGTCGCCGTACTTCTCTTCGAGCGGGCGCAGTTCGTCCAGCACGTGCAGGCAGTTGATGCAGCAGAAGGTCCAAAAGTCCAACAAGACGATCTTGCCGCGCAGGTCGGCCAGCGTGACGGCCTTGCCGCCGGTGTTCAGCCAGGCCCGACCCCGCAGTTCCGGTGCCCGTACGCGCGCGCTCATGCCCCCATCGTGCCGCACCGGCCGGGTGCGCTCGCGGCGAACCCGGGGTGAACAGAGGCACACCGGAACGGCGCGGAGCGCCCACCCGGTGAGGGGTGGACGCTCCGCGGGCGTGTGGTTACTGGCCGGCCGGCTTCAGGCAGAGCACTCGGGTGGTCCCGCCGTTCTCGACGGAGACGGTGGGCTGCGTCAGATCGGCGCACTTGTCCTTGTTGTCCACCTTCGACACCACGCTGAACGCGCCCTGCTCACCGCAGTCGGCGGGAACGGCGGTCTCGCCGGACTGCTTGACGCAGGAACCGACCGCCGGGTCGAAGCCCGCCGGCTTGTCGTCGCCGACCTTGCCGAGCAGCGTGAGCAGACCGAGCGGTACGGCGAGGATGAGCACCGCCGCGATCAGTACGGCGGCGAGCACCCGTCCGTTGCGTACCTTCGGCGGGGGCGCCTCGGTCTGCGGCTCGGCGGCGTCCGGCTTGAACGCGTCGAACCGGCCCTGCTCCGGCTCACCGGACGGCGCGTCCTGCGACCAGGCCGGCGGGGCCTGCTGTGCCGGGAAGGGGCTCGTCTCGCCCGGCCGGCCCTGGCCGGGCACCGCGACGGAGGCGCGCCCACCGGCCGGCGGGCCGAACTGGTCCGGCTGGCCGCCGAACGGCTCGGGCCGGCCGGCCGGGCTGCCGAACGCATCCTGGCGGCCGCCCTGAGGGCCACCGAACGGGTCCTGATGGCCGCCGGGCGGGCCGAACGGGTCCGGGCTGCCACCCGGGGTGCCGTAGGGGCTCTGCGGGCCGTCGAACGGGTCCCGGACCGCGCCGGGCTGCTCGCCGCCCGGGTGCACCCCGTTGGCGGGGCGGGTGTTGGCGGGCGGGTCCATGAAGGACGGCACACCGGCCGGGAACGGCGGCGGCGCGGCCGGCGAGGACGGCGGCACGGCGGCGTACCCGTGCGGCCCGTCGGCGTCCTCGGTCCGGGACTGCGGGCCGGGGAAGCCGTTGTCCGGGCCGAATCCGGACGGCCCGTCCTGCTCGGGGAAGCCGTGACCGTCCTGCTCGGGCGTGTCCTCGGGCTCCGGGCGGGCGGGCCGGCCGTACACCCGGGGCTG
>NZ_JAGPXV010000672.1:0-3074 GCF_018070405.1 Micromonospora sp. D75 | reverse complement strand
GGCGCGCCGCGACGACCGCCGCCGGCCGCCGCGCCCCTCCCGCTGCCCGGTCACCGCCGGCGGCTACCCGCAAAAACCGCCGCCAATCCCGGCGTCCGCCGAGGTCAGCCGCCCGATTCGAGGTACGCGGCCAGGTGCGCCAGCGAGGACGCGATGCCCTCCTCGTGCACCGCCTGGTCGATGCCCGGTGGTACGCCGGTGGCCGTGACCGTCACCTCGGTGCCGTCGCCGGCCGCTGCGAGGTGCCAGGTCATGGTCATGGTGCCCGCGTACGCGGGGTCGTCGGCCTGGAACACGGCGGTCTGCACGACCCGGCGCGCCGGTACGAGTTCGGCGAACCCGACGTCGACCACGTCGGTGCCGTCCGACGTCTTGCCCGGGCTGCCCGCCGGATCGAGATAGGTGAGCACCATCCGGAACCCGCCCCCGGGCCGAGGATCCCACCGCTCGATCCGCCCGCGCATCCCGTCCGGCGGCAACCAAGCCTCCAGGGCCGCCCGGTCCACGAGCGCCCCGTACACCGCTGCCGGCGCGGCCCCGATCGTCCTGCTACCCCGATCGACCCTGCTCACCCCCCAACCCTAGGCCCGCGCCCTGGCCGCCCGCGGGCGCACTAGTCGATCTTGGAGTTGTGGCGGTTGACGAATGCCACCGAGTAGGGCGATTCAGGCGCCACAACTCCAAGATCGGCGGGGAAGCGGGGGCGGGGCGCGCCGGGTACGCTGCCGCGAATGCCGGTACTACCGCACCCTGACGCCCCTGACGACTCGCTGCTGTTCGATGCCGACGACGTGCCGCTGGCCCGGATGCGGCTGCGGGACGACGACGGCACGCGGGTCGCGGCCGGCGTGAGGCCGCTGGCCGGGGCGCCGCTCACCCGGCTCGTCGCGCAGGTGCGGCGTGACCTCGCCGGGCATCGGCTGGAGACGCCGGACGAGGCGCTGGCGGCGGCGCTGGTGGCCGACGGGCTGAAGCTGAGCCGGGCCGCCACTGACATGCGGCACGACCTGACCGACGTGCCCGAGCCGGTGGCGCTGCCGGACGGCTGGTCGCTCGGCGCCCCCGGCTGGGACGACGACCTCGCCGCAGGGCTGGACGCGGCGTACGGCCCGGACCACCCGGACGGCCGCTGGCAGCCCAGCGACACCGAACAGGTGCGGGCGATGTTCGACACCGGTGAGCCGGTGCCGCCCCTGGTGCCCGCCTCGGCCCGGCTGATCGACCCGGACGGCCGCAGCGCCGGGCACGTGCTGTGCGCCGGGCCGGTGCCGTGGACCGACGACGACTGCGTCTGGATCCTCAACCTCGGTGTCGCGCCCCGGGCACAGCGGCGCGGGTTCGGGCGGGCGCTGCTCGTCCACGCGCTGCGCGGCGCGCGGGAGGCGGGACTGCCGTCCGTCGGCCTGTCGGTGGTCGACGGCAACCCGGCCCGCAGGATGTACGACGCGGCCGGCTTCCGCATCCTCACCCGGGTGCTCACGGTCCGGATCCCCGACGCGTAGCCCGCCGGGGAACCTTCAGGCGCCGGTGAGCAGGGGACGGTGCGCGGACCAGAGCCAGCGCAGGTAGTCGCGTAGCCGTTCCGGGGTGGCGATCCACCCCTGGCCGGGATAGCGGAGCAGCCGGCTGACCTCGCCGGCCACCAGGTCGTACCCGGCCGCGCCGGTCTCCGGCACCGGGGCGTCCGGTGCGACAGCCACTGGTAGCGGCACCATCGGGATCCGCAGGCCGGCGTCGTCGCAGGCCCGCAGCACGGTGAGGTAGACCCGGACCAGGTGGTACGGCGAGACGACGAGCGCGACGCTGCCGATGCCCAGCGCCCGTACCTGCTCCACGACCCAGGTGGCCTGCCGGCCGGTGCCGGTGACCGGCTCGGCCTGGAGCACGACCCCGTCGACCCGGCGCAGACCGAGTCCGCGCAGCCGGTCCAGTGTGAGCGGGCGGTACGTCCGCTCGGCCGAGTCGGTGTTCGCCACCAGCAGGTGCCGCAGCGCCGGGCCGGTCTCCCAAGCGCGGATCGCGTCGGTGAGACGCCAGTCCTCGCCCTGGCCGGTGGCCACCACCAGCGCGTCCACCCGCTCGGCGGCGCGGTGGGGGAGCGTGAGGACCATCGTGACCGCCTCCAGCACCGCCAGGAGCCGGTCGGCGGGGACGTCCGCGAACGCCTCCGGCCCCACGAGCCGTGGCAGCGGGCGGGACACACTCGTCACGCCCGCGATCTTGCCACCATCGGTTCGCCGGCGGGTGAGAGAGTGACATGGTGCGGGTGGGGATCCTCGGGCCGCTTGAGGTCCGCGACGGCGACCGGCCGCTCGACGTCGCCGGGGCGCGGCTGCGGGCGCTGCTGATCCGCCTCGCGCTGGACCCGGGCCGGCCGGTGAGCGTGCCCGCGCTGGCCGAGGCGCTCTGGGGCGACGAGCCGCCGACCGACACCGCCAACGCGGTGCAGACGCTCGTGTCCCGGCTGCGCCGGGCGGTGCCCGGGCTCGGGGTACGCAGCAGCCCGGCGGGCTACCGGCTCGACCTGGACCCGGACGACGTGGACGCCGGGCGGTTCGAGCGACTGGCCCGGCAGGGGCGGGCGGCGCTTCGCGACGGGGACGCGGCGACGGCGCGGACGACGTTGCGCGACGCGCTCGCGCTGTGGCGGGGGCCGGCGCTGGCCGAGGTCGCCGACGCGCCGTACGCGGCGGCAGCGGTGGCGCGGCTGGCGGAACTGCGGCTCACCGCGCAGGAGGACCGGATCGAGGCGGAGCTGCGCGCCGGGCGGCCGGAACTGCTGGTCGCCGAGCTGGAGGAGCTGACCGCCGCGCATCCGCTGCGGGAGCGGCTGGCCGAGCTGCACCTGCGTACGCTCGCCGCCGCCGGGCGGCCCGCCGAGGCGCTCGCCGCGTACGAGCGGATCCGGCAGCGGCTCGCCGACGAGCTGGGCGTCGACCCGTCGCCGCAGTTGCGGGCCGCGCACCTGGAGCTGCTGCGCGGCGAGGCGGCCCCGCGGCAGCCGACGGCCGTGACGCGGGGCAACCTGCGGGCCGCGCTCACCACGTTCGTCGGGCGCGACGAGGACCTGCGCC
>NZ_JAGPXV010000671.1:0-3104 GCF_018070405.1 Micromonospora sp. D75 | reverse complement strand
ACCCGGCCCCGGCTGGCGGTGCTCGCGGCGTTGCGCGACCACCCGCACGTCGATACCGAC
The DNA here is from genome assembly GCF_018070405.1 of Micromonospora sp. D75. Taxonomy (NCBI): domain Bacteria; kingdom Bacillati; phylum Actinomycetota; class Actinomycetes; order Micromonosporales; family Micromonosporaceae; genus Micromonospora; species Micromonospora sp. D75. Next base: position 3,044 of record NZ_JAGPXV010000671.1, on the reverse strand, counting down.
ACCGTGATCGCGCTGGTCCGCGCGGAGCAGCCCACCGTGTCCCACCAGGCGGTCTACGATGTGCTGCGGGCCCTCACCGACGCCGGGCTGATCCGGCGCATCCAGCCGGCCGGCGCCACGGCCCGCTACGAGTCTCGGGTGGGAGACAACCACCATCACGTCGTGTGCCGTTCCTGCGGCGCCATCGCCGACGTCGAGTGTGCCGTCGGCAGCGCCCCCTGTCTCACCGCCTCCGACGACCACGGTTTCGTGGTGGACGAGGCGGAGGTCGTCTACTGGGGCGCCTGCCCCGGCTGCGCGGCCGACCGCACCGCCCAGTGATCCGCCAGTTCGGAAGGAAACAGATGAGCGACACCCAGGACAACCGGCCCGTCAGCCCGCAGGGCGTGGACGCGAAGGAGGCGGCCGGCTGCCCGGTCGCGCACGACTCCGTGACCGCGCACGGCAGCGAGAGCGAGAACCCGGCGATCGACTCGCCGACCCCGAAGACCGGCGGTCGTCCGCGCAGCAACCGTGACTGGTGGCCCAACCAGCTCGACCTGTCGGTGCTGCACGCCCACTCGGACAAGGGCAACCCGCTCGGCCCGGAGTTCAGCTACGCCCGGGAGTTCGCCAAGCTCGACGTCGAGGCGCTCAAGCGGGACATCACCGAGGTCCTCACCACCTCGCAGGACTGGTGGCCGGCCGACTTCGGCCACTACGGCGGCCTGATGATCCGGATGAGCTGGCACGCCGCGGGCACCTACCGCATCGAGGACGGCCGCGGTGGCGCCGGCGACGGCGGTCAGCGGTTCGCCCCGCTGAACAGCTGGCCGGACAACGCCAACCTGGACAAGGCCCGCCGGCTGCTCTGGCCGGTCAAGCAGAAGTACGGCCAGAAGATCTCCTGGGCCGACCTGCTGGTGCTCGCCGGCAACGTCGCGCTGGAGTCGATGGGCTTCAAGACCTTCGGCTTCGGCTTCGGTCGTGAGGACGTCTGGGAGCCGGAGGAGATCTTCTGGGGCCCCGAGGACGCCTGGCTCGGCGACGAGCGCTACGCCTCCGAGAAGGAGATGGTGGCCGGCGTCGGCGCGACCGAGATGGGTCTGATCTACGTCAACCCGGAGGGCCCGCGCGGCAACGCCGACCCGCTCGCGGCGGCGCACTTCATCCGCGAGACGTTCCGCCGGATGGCGATGAACGACGAGGAGACCGTCGCGCTGATCGCCGGCGGCCACACCTTCGGCAAGACCCACGGCGCGGGCCCCGCCGACCAGCACGTCGGCCCCGAGCCGGAGGCCGCGCCGCTGGAGGCGCAGGGTCTGGGCTGGCTCAGCACGTACGGCGAGGGCAAGGGCGGCGACACGATCACCAGCGGTCTCGAGGTGACGTGGACCGACAAGCCGACGCAGTGGTCCAACCGGTTCTTCGAGATCCTCTTCGGCTACGAGTGGGAGCTGACCACCAGCCCGGGTGGCGCCAAGCAGTGGGTCGCCAAGGACGCCGAGGCGATCATCCCGGACGCCCACGACCCGTCGAAGAAGCACAAGCCGACGATGCTGACGACCGACCTGTCGCTGCGCGTCGACCCGGCGTACGAGAAGATCTCCCGCCGGTTCCTGGAGAACCCGGACGAGTTCGCGCTGGCGTTCGCCAAGGCCTGGTACAAGCTGCTGCACCGTGACATGGGCCCGGTCAGCCGCTTCCTCGGCCCGTGGGTGCCGGAGGCCCAGCTCTGGCAGGACCCGGTGCCGGCCGTCGCGCACGAGCTGGTGAACGACGCCGACGTCGCCGCGCTCAAGGCGAAGGTGCTGGAGTCCGGTCTCACCACCGCCCAGCTGGTCTCCACCGCCTGGGCCTCGGCCGCGAGCTACCGCTCCACCGACAAGCGCGGTGGCGCCAACGGCGCGCGGATCCGCCTGGAGCCGCAGCGCAACTGGGAGGTCAACCAGCCCGAGCAGCTCGCCACCGTGCTGGCCACGCTGGAGGGCATCCAGCAGGAGTTCAACGCCGCCGGCGGCGCCCAGATCTCCCTCGCCGACCTGATCGTGCTGGCCGGCTCGGCCGCTGTCGAGCAGGCGGCGCGCGACGCTGGCGTCGAGCTGACCGTGCCGTTCCACCCGGGGCGTACCGACGCCACCCAGGAGCAGACCGACGTCGAGTCGTTCCGGGTGATGGAGCCGCGCGCCGACGGGTTCCGCAACTACCTGCGGCCGGGCGAGAAGACCCAGCCGGAGGTGCTGCTCGTCGACCGGGCGTACATGCTGAACCTGACCGCGCCGGAGATGACCGTGCTGGTCGGCGGTCTGCGCGCGCTCGGCAACAACGTCGGCGGCGCGTCGCACGGCGTGCTCACCGACCGGCCCGGCGTGCTCACCAACGACTTCTTCGTCAACCTGCTCTCCCCGGGCACCCGGTGGAAGGCGTCGGAGTCCGAGGAGCACGTGTACGAGATCCGGGACCTGGCCACCGACCAGGTCAAGTGGACCGCCACCGCGGTCGACCTGATCTTCGGCTCCAACTCGCAGCTGCGGGCCCTCGCCGAGGTCTACGCCAGCGACGACGCGCGGGAGAAGTTCGTGCGTGACTTCGTCGCCGCCTGGACGAAGGTCATGGAGCTGGACCGCTTCGACCTGGCCTGATCTGCCGTCTCCGAGCGAGCCCCGGTCCGTCGCGCCGCGACGGACCGGGGCTCGTCCCGTGTCCGGCGGGTGTCGGGGATCAGCGGCGCACACCCGGCCCGCAAACGTTGGAAAATCTGCTCAGAAGTTGCGGTCGTCCCGCGAAGCGGTTTGTTTCGTCCCGAGCGTCGGGATCTCGGTCGAGCGCCGGATTGCTCGGTCCAGCGTGGATCGCCGCTGGTGGTCGGGGATCTGATCCCACTCGTGTTGCCTGCGGGTTTCGAAAACTTTGCCGCAAGCTCTTGCAAAGACTTTCATGGATGGCGCATCGTGTTCGCTACCCGGGACGGCCGCCCCACCCCCCCGCTCACCCTTTCGAACCCACGGAAGAGGTCCCCCAACCATGCTTTCCGTCAGGCCACACCCCCGTGGCCGTGCCGGTCG
>NZ_JAGPXV010000670.1:0-3106 GCF_018070405.1 Micromonospora sp. D75 | reverse complement strand
CCACCCACCCCTTCGCGGTGATCAAGGAGTTTGTGTCCGGAGCAGGCTGGTGCGGTGACACAAACTCCTTGATCAACGCGGAGTTCGGGCGCCGGTCAGGTCGGGTGGGCCGGTCAGGACAGGGCGGTGGAGTCCAACTGGCGGGCGGCCCGGTCGACGGCGCGCTGGGCGACCGCGAGGGACCGCAGCGGCAGCCGGGCGTCGCGGCTCTCCCGGCGCTGGACGAAGTAGTGCACGGCGGCCCGCACGCGCGCCCGGTCGGCGGCACTGGAACGGGCGGTGGCGAGGATCATCTCGCGCAGCCGCCGGGCCAGCTCCTCGGCCAGCTCGAGGTCGGGACCGCGCAACCCGGCGCGGAGCGCGGCCAGCCGGCCGTCGACCTGACGGAGGAGCAGGTCGGTGCCGGGCCCGAAGCCTCGTTCCTCGACGGTCATCCACGCCTCCAGCCCACGCCGCATCGCGAGTGAAGTTACTTTATGTTGCAGTGCACAAGCAACCAGTTAAGTAAGACTTAACGGAATAACCACCCATTTCCCTCCCTGAGCGTCGTCGCCGGGACAGATCGCTCCGGCGAGGCGGCCGGATGTCACACCGGCGCGGCAGGATGGGGTCGTGGCGGACGAGGTGACCCGGTCGGGCGGGGTGCTCCAGGAGTTCGGCGCGGCGACCCGGGAGTGGTTCACCGCGGCGTTCGCCGCGCCCACCCCGGCCCAGCAGGGCGCCTGGCACTCGGTGGCCGCCGGGCGCAACGCCCTGGTCGTCGCGCCGACCGGCTCCGGCAAGACGCTCGCGGCCTTCCTCTGGTCACTGGACCGGCTCGCCAAGGAACCGCCGCCGGCCGACCCCCGCCGACGCTGCCGCGTGCTCTACGTCAGCCCGCTCAAGGCGCTCGCCGTCGACGTCGAACGCAACCTGCGCGCCCCGCTCACCGGGATCCGCCAGGCCGCCGCCCGGCTCGGCCTGGCCCCGCCCGACGTCACCGTCGGCATGCGAACCGGGGACACCCCGGCCGACGAGCGCCGCGCCTTCGCCCGCACCCCGCCGGACATCCTCATCACCACGCCCGAGTCCCTGTTCCTGCTGCTCACCTCCGCCGCCCGCGAATCGCTGCGCGGCGTGGACACGGTCATCCTGGACGAGGTGCACGCGGTCGCGGGCACCAAGCGCGGCGCCCACCTCGCGCTGTCCCTGGAACGCCTCGACGCGCTGCTGGAGCGGCCCGCCCAGCGGATCGGGCTCTCCGCCACGGTCCGGCCGATCGACGTGTGCGCCCGCTTCCTCGGCGGTGCCCGCCCGGTCGACGTGGTGCAGCCGCCGGCCGACAAGACCATCGAGGTGAGCGTCCAGGTCCCGGTGGAGGACATGACCCGCCTCGACGAGCAGGAGCCACCGGAGGACGACCTCGGCGGCCTCGCCCCCCGCCGCCCCTCGATCTGGCCGGCCGTCGAGGAACGCGTGTTCTCGCTGATCCGCGCGCACCGGTCCACGATCGTGTTCACCAACTCCCGGCGCAGCGCCGAACGGCTCTGCGCCCGCCTCAACGAGCTGGCCGCCGAGGAGTTGGAGGCGGCGTCCGCCCCGGATGGCAGCCGCGTGGCCCGGGGCGGGGAGCCGGTGCGCGTATCCGATCTGCTGCCCGGCGTCGACGGCCCGCCGGCCGGCGACGAGGCCGGGCTCGACGACGCCGACGGGCTCGGCCCGATGTCCGGCGGCGGGCCGGCCGACGGGAGCCGGGCCCGGCGCGGGGCGGAGGCGTTCGGCGGGCCGGTGGGGCCGGTGCGCGCGCCGCGGCAGCCGGCCGAGGTGATGGCGCAGTCCGGCGCGGCGACCGGGGCGCCGGCGGTGATCGCGCGGGCGCACCACGGCAGCGTGTCCCGGGAGGAGCGCAAGCAGATCGAGGAGGCGCTCAAGTCCGGGCGCCTGCCCGCCGTGGTCGCCACGTCCAGCCTGGAGCTGGGCATCGACATGGGCGCCGTCGACCTGGTGGTGCAGATCGAGGCGCCGCCGAGCGTGGCCGCCGGGCTGCAACGGGTCGGGCGGGCCGGGCACCAGGTGGGCGCGGTCTCGCGCGGCGTCGTCTTCCCCAAGCACCGGGGCGACCTGCTCTCCTGCACGGTGGTGGCCGAGCGGATGGGCGCCGGGGCGATCGAGGAGCTGCACTACCCGCGCAACCCGCTCGACGTGCTGGCCCAGCAGATCGTCGCGATGGTGGCGCTGGAGCCGTGGCGGCTCGGCGACCTGGCCGTGCTGATCCGCCGGGCGGCGCCGTTCGCGGAGCTGCCCGACTCGGCGCTGCACGCGGTGCTCGACATGCTCTCCGGGCGCTACCCGTCCACCGCGTTCGCCGAGCTGCGGCCGCGGCTGGTCTGGGACCGCGCCACCGACGTGCTGACCGGCCGGCCCGGCGCCCAGCGGCTCGCCGTGACCAGCGGCGGCACCATCCCCGACCGGGGCCTGTTCGGGGTCTTCCTGGCCGGCGCCGAGCGGGCCGCCCGGGTGGGTGAGCTGGACGAGGAGATGGTCTACGAGTCCCGGGTGGGTGACGTGTTCCTGCTCGGCTCGTCGTCCTGGCGGATCGAGGAGATCACGCCCGACCGGGTGCTCGTCTCCCCCGCGCCGGGGCAGGCGGCCCGGATGCCGTTCTGGAAGGGCGACCAGCTCGGCCGTCCGGTCGAGCTGGGCCGGGCGATCGGCGCCCGGGTCCGGGCGCTGCTGCGGCAGTCCGACGCCGACGCGGTGGCGGCGCTGCGCGCCGGTGGGCTGGACGACTGGGCCGCCGGCAACCTGATGAACTACCTGCGCGAGCAGAAGGCGGCCACCCGGTCGCTGCCGGACGACCGGACGGTGGTGGTCGAACGGTTCCGCGACGAGCTGGGCGACTGGCGGCTCGCCGTGCACTCGGTGCTCGGCGCGCGCGTCAACGGGCCGTGGGCGCTCGCGATCGGCCGCCGGCTGGCCGAGCGGTACGGCGTGGACGCCCAGGTCATGCCCTCCGACGACGGCATCGTGGTGCGCCTGCCGGACACCGCCGAGACGCCGCCCGGCGCCGACGTGGTCGTCTTCGAGCCGGACGAGATCGCCCAGCTGGTCGAGGAGTCGGTGGGCA
>NZ_JAGPXV010000067.1:0-15157 GCF_018070405.1 Micromonospora sp. D75 | reverse complement strand
TTCCCGCCCCCGGTTTCGGCACTTGCCGTGCGGAGGCAGGATGTCGGGGTGCCGACCCCACCACCCGCGGACGTCATCGAGCCGCACGCGCCCCACGTCAACGAGATCGAGACCCGCACCGCGTTCGAGCAGCGGCTGGCCGGGGGGACCCTGGCCGGGCTGACCGTGCAGGGCCTCCGCCTCGACCTCGACCCGGTCCCCGACCTGCGCCACGTCGACGTCACCGGCACGCTCTTCGTGGGCTGCCGGTTCGCCGGCCGCGAGGTGGGCGCGGACCTGGTCCGGCGGGGCGCCAACGTGGTCCCGCCGTTCTCCGGGCTGCCCTACCCGACCCAGCCGTCGCACCTCTACACGGCCGACGAGCTGGCCGCCGGGTTCGCCGAGAGCGGGTTCGCCGGGATGTACGACACCCGGGTGTACGCGCACTTCCGGGCGCACGGCGGCGCGCTGCCGGACGTACGCGAGGCGCTCGGGCAGCGACTGCACGACCACGGTGTGGACAACGCGCTGGCCGACGCCACCCGGTCGTGGCTGGCCGCGCACGGCCCGCAGTCGGTGGTGGGCGTGATGGGCGGGCACGCGGTGCCGCGCGGCAGCGTCGCGTACCGGATGGCGGCGGTGCTGGGCTGGGAGCTGGCGCGGGCCGACCGCCTGGTGGTGACCGGCGGCGGTCCGGGCGTGATGGAGGCGGCGAACCTCGGCGCGTTCCTCGCTGCGTGGCCGGCCGAGGAGCTGTCCGCCGCGATCGACACGCTCGCCGTCGCGCCGGACTTCACCGACCACGAGCGGTACACGGCGGCGGCGCTGGCGGTGCGCAAGCGGTACGCGGACGGCCCGTCGCTGCCGTCGCCCCGTCCGTCGGCGCCCGGCACCGAGTGGGCCCGGTCCGGCGGGCTGGCCATCCCCACCTGGCTGTACGGCCACGAGCCGGCGAACCTGTTCGCGGGCCGGATCGCGAAGTACTTCTCCAACGCCATCCGGGAGGACACGATCCTGCGGCTGGCCCGGGGCGGGATCGTGTTCGCACCAGGCAAGGCCGGCACCGTGCAGGAGGTGTTCCAGGCGGCCACCAAGACGTTCTACGGCACCGACGGGGCGAGCGGGGCGTACGTGTTCCTGGACCGCGCGTACTGGACCACGGAGCTGCCGGTGGAGTCGCTGCTGCGGCCGCTATTCGCCGCGTCCCCGTTCGGCGACCTGTCGCACACGATCCACCTGACCGACGACGTACGCGACGCCGTCCGCCTGCTGGTGCAGTGAAAGGAAGGGCCCCTTTTTAACGCCTCCGGTAGAGGAAGGGCCCCTTGTTAACGCACGGCGTTAACAAGGGGCCCTTCCTTACAAGCGGAGGGTCACTTCATGGTGGTGCCGGTGGAGCGCAGGTGCTCGCAGGCCTCGACCACGCGGGCGGCCATGCCGGCCTCGGCGGCCTTGCCCCAGACGCGCGGGTCGTACATCTTCTTGTTGCCGACCTCGCCGTCGACCTTCAGCACGCCGTCGTAGTTGCGGAACATGTGGTCCGCGACCGGGCGGGTGAAGGTGTACTGGGTGTCGGTGTCGATGTTCATCTTCACCACGCCGTAGTCCAGCGCCTCCCGGATCTCCGAGAGCAGCGAGCCGGAGCCGCCGTGGAAGACCAGGCTGAGCGGCTTGTCCTTGCCGTACTTGGCGCCGACCGCGTCCTGGATCTGCTTGAGCACCTCGGGGCGCAGCTTGACGTTGCCCGGCTTGTAGACGCCGTGCACGTTGCCGAAGGTCAGCGCCGCCATGTAGCGGCCCTTCTCGCCCAGGCCGAGCGCGTCGACCATGGCCAGGCCGTCCTCGACGGTGGTGTAGAGCTTGTCGTTGATGGCGTTCTCGACGCCGTCCTCCTCGCCGCCGACGACGCCGACCTCGATCTCCAGGACGATCTTGCCCTTGGCGGCCTCGGTGAGGAGCTGCTCGGCGATCTCCAGGTTCTCCGCCACCGGCACGGCCGAGCCGTCCCACATGTGCGACTGGAACAGCGGCTCCTGGCCGGCCTTGACGCGCTCCTGCGAGATGGCCATCAGCGGCCGGACGAACTTGTCCAGCTTGTCCTTCGGGCAGTGGTCGGTGTGCAGCGCGATGTTCACCGGGTACTTCTTGGCGACCTCGTGGGCGTACGCGGCGAACGCCACCGCGCCGGTCACCATGTCCTTCACGGACGGGCCGGACAGGTACTCCGCGCCGCCGGTGGAGACCTGGATGATGCCGTCGCTCTCCGCGTCGGCGAAGCCCTTGAGCGCCGCGTTCAGCGTCTGCGAGGAGGTCACGTTGATCGCGGGGTACGCGTACCGGCCGGCCTTGGCCCGGTCCAGCATCTCCGCGTAAGCCTCAGGGGAAGCGATGGGCATGTCGAACGCTCCTTACTTACCGCTCTCGGCCGTGCAGGCCGCTGTCTTCCATGGGCGCGACCGTTCCGGTCGCTCACGTCCACGGGTGCGCCGGACCGCGCTGTCCACCGCGGGCAGTATCCCGTAGGAGCGCGCACGGGGCACAACCGGCCCGGGCGCTGCTCACCGATTCTCCAGCCGGTCCGGCACGACGACGCTGATCAGCCAGCTCACCACCGCCACCACGATGGCGCCCCAGAAGGCGGCCCAGAACCCGTCCACGTGGAACGGGAGCTTCAGCAGACCGGCGATCCAGTCGGTCAGCATGAACAGCAGCGCGTTCACCACCAGCGCGAACAGGCCGAGCGTGAGCAGGTAGAACACACAGCCGAACACCTTGATGAGCGGCTTGAGCACCGCGTTCACGACACCGAAGACCAGCGCCACCACGATCAGGGTGAGCACGTTGTTGCCGGTGTTACGGCCGCTCACCTCCACCCCGGGCACGATCAGCGTCGCGATCCACAACGCGACCGCCGTGATCGCCAGTCGGATCAGAAAGCCCATGGCAACCATCCTGGCACCGGCCGCGCGCCGGGAGCGGGACAATCGCCGACTCCGCGTTCCGCCCGCCGCCGGGCGGCGACCCGGACCAGCCCGTACGGTGGTGGGGACGATGCCCGCACGGAGATCAGGGAGGGACGATGGGTCAGCCCGACGAGGACTTCGCGCCCAGTGACCACCTCGCCCCGGAGGAGCGGGATCTGGAGGCCGAGCCGGCCGACGCGGTCGAGCAGGCCACCACGGTGACCGACGACAGCGACGGCGAGCCGCACCGCGGCCTGGAGGTCGACGACTGGGACGCCATGGAGCAGGCCCGCGTCGTCACCGCCGACGAGGACGACTACCGCTGAACCGGCGCCCGGGTCACCGCAGGGCGGTGACCCGGGCCGGATGGGCGGCGGCCCATTCCCCCAGCCGGTCGGCCCGCAGCGCGTCCAGGAACCCCGGGGTGAGTTCGGGGTCCGCCTCGTACCCGCGACCGTTCCACTCGGCGAGCACCGGGAAGGCGACCGCGACCGGCTCGGCGGCGCCGGCCCGGGCGGTCGCGCCCACCAGCGCCGGCAACGACAGGTCACCGGCGTCGACAGTGACGGCCGGGCCGATCCGGATGAGCAGCCGGTTGAGTTGCGCCGGATCGGTCGCCGTTCCCCGCTCACGCATCTGGCGGAGCAGGCCGGCGGCGTAGCGGGCCGCGTTGCGGTCGCGGTCCAGTCCGCCGTCGCGCAGGCCGTACCGCTGCCGCAGCAGGTCCACCGCCGCCGCGCCGTCGAGCCGCTGGCATCCGGCGGGAAAGCGCCGCTCGGTGTGCACCGAGCGGACCGGCTCCGGCAGGCAGACCGGCACGCCGCCGACCGCGTCGGTCAGGTCACGGGCCCCCGGGTACGTGAGCACCGCGCCCGCGTCGACGCGTACCCCGGTCAGCCGGGCGACCGCCTGGCGGGTCGCCCGGTAGCCGGCCGCCAGGTCGGTGCCCGAACCGGTGGTGCGGGAGAAGGTCGCGTTGAGTTTCTCCGTTCCGCGCGGCGCCGGCACCAGCAGGTCACGCGGGAGCGACACCAGGTAGAGCCGGCTCCGGTCGGCCGGCACGTGCACCAGCAGCACCGAGTCGGCACGGCGGCTGCCGGCCGACTGGTCGACGCCGAGCAGCAGCAGGTTCAGCGCGCCGCCGGGTTCCGGCTCCGGCGTGGCGAGCAGGGGCGCCGCCGTGGGCGCCGGTGGCCGGGGCGCCATGGCGGTGAAGCCGACCAACGCGACGGCGGCGACCGCCAGCGCCGTGCCGGCCAGGCGTACGCGCCGACGGCGTCGACGGCGGGTGATCACCGCCCGGTCGACGGCGGCCCGGACCGGGCCGACGGGCGGGGTCGACTCCTCGAGGCGGGCGAACGCGGCCCGCAGCTCGTCCTCGATCATCAGGAGACCTCCACGAGTTCGGCTCGGAGGGTGGCCAGCGCGCGCGAGATGCTGGACCGGACGGTGCCCACGGCGCAGCCGAGGATCTCGGCTATCTCCCCGTCCGGCAGGTCCTCGTAGTAGCGCAGCACCAGCGCGGCGCGCTGCCGCCGGGGCAGTCGGGACAGCCAGGAGCGGACCTGGTCCCGGTCGACTGCGGACTGGGCGTGGTCGGCGGACGCGGGCACCGAGCCGTCGACGTCGCCGCGCAGCAGCACGCGCCGGGCCCACGAGCCGCGCCGCCAGTCGATGAACTGGTTGGTGAGCATGCGTCGCACGTATCGCTCCGGGGCGTCGCTGCGAGCCACCCGCCGCCAGTGCAGCTGCACCCGGACCATGGTGTCCTGCACCAGGTCCTGGGCCTGGTGCGGGTCTCCGGTCAGCATGACCGCGTACCGCAGCAGGGCGCCCAACCGCGCGTCGGCGAACTCCTCGTACGTCACTGCACCTCCCGGTGTCCGTTTGAAGGACGGTCCCGGGCGGCTGGAACATTGCGGCGGCGACGATCATCCGTTCGGTCAATATTCATCATCTGGGACAACGCGATCCCTTAAGGAATCTTTAAGCTCCGTGGGCTCCACCTGATCACCCCCACGGGAGGACCCTCCACATGCTCAGCAACTCCAGCCGGCGTCTGCTCGCCGGGTTGGGCGTCGCAGGCGCGTTCGTCGCCGCCTCCGCCACACCCGGCTTCGCGGCTGACCCCAAGGTCAAGCTCGGCGTCTACTTCAGCGACACGACGATCGCCGCCGACTCGGACGGCAAGATCGACTACAGCATCATCCGCAGTTCGACCTCGGTCGTGCTGCACGACCTCACCGTCCGCTACGACCTCACCGGCCTCGCCGGCAAGGTGACCGTCGGCGAGGAGGAGAACACCGGTACGGACTGCACCTCGCCGTCGGCGAACGTGCTCGTGTGCACGACGCCCTGGGAGGTGGAGCTCGACGAGTGGGGTCTGTCCGGCGTCTTCCCGGTGCAGATCAAGCCCACCGGCAAGGCCCAGGACGGCGACACCGGCACGCTCAAGGTGACGCTGTCGGCGAACGGCGTCGACAGCGTCTCGCACGAGGCCAAGGTGCGCGTCGGTGAGGGCGTCGACCTGGCCGCCGGCCCGGAGACCACGGTGTCGGCCGCTCCGGGCAAGGGCTTCACCGCGCCGCTGAAGGTGACGAACGTCGGCGAGACCACCGCCAAGGGCGCCGCCGTCGTCTTCTACAACGACTACGGCATGAACGCCGCCAAGCACTACAGCAACTGCACGTACGTCGGTGACGAGCTGCGCACCTGCCGGTTCGACGAGGAGCTCCCCGGCGGCAGCACGTTCGGCGCGACGCTGCCGTACGCGCTCGGCGCGGACACCATGGCGCCCGGCAACCGGTACGGCGAGATCATCTGGATGACGCCGGACGAGTTCGAGGACTTCGAGAACTACCTCGGCAACTACGACGTGACCATCGGCAAGCCGGGCACCGACGGCAAGCTGACGCTGGCCGAGGCCGCCGGCCGCGCCGCCGCGCGGGGTTTCCAGGCCGACCCGCGGCCGGAGAACAACGCCTCGTACCTGCAGGTGAAGGTCACCGGCAACAACAGCACCGACCTGGAGGCGCTCGGCGCGTCGGTCACCGGCAAGGCGGGCGCGACCGTCAAGGCGACGGTGGGGCTGCGCAACAACGGCCCGGCCACGCTCGACTACAGCCGCTCCGGCAGCTCGGTCACGTACCTGACCTTTGACGTGCCGAAGGGCACCACCACGACCGCCGTGCCGGAGAACTGCTTCCCGGTGAAGGGCGACGAGTGGGGTGAGCCGGGCAAGCCGGGCGCGCGTCACTACCGCTGCTACTTCGACTCGTTCCTGAAGGCCGGGGACACCGTGAAGCTGGAGTTCGGCCTGAAGATCGACAAGGTGATCGCCAACGACACCGGCCTCGTGAAGATCAACGTGCCGTGCGAGTGCGACGGCGGCTTCTACCGTGACCTGAAGCCGGCCAACGACACCGCCAAGGTCGTCGTCAACGCGGCGCCGGGTGGCGGCGACGGTGGCCAGGGCGGCGGTGACGGCGGCACGCTGCCGATCACCGGTTCCTCCACCGGCCTGATCGCCGGCCTCGGTGCGCTGCTGCTCGCCGCCGGCGCGGTCGGCTACGTGCTGACCCGCCGCCGCAAGACCCGCTTCGTAGCCTGACGAGAAGCACAATGGTGCCCCGCCGACCACAGGTCGGCGGGGCACCACCACATAGAAGCAGAACCACCAAGCAGCACAGGTCGACGCGACGGGTACCACGTCAGGTTTCCGGGGGAGCCCGGCCTGCGCAGGGATCAAGCCTGACCGCCCGGAGCGGGCCGGGCTCCCCCGGAAACCCCCACGACAAAAACCAGAAAACAACGAGATCATCGACAAGTGCTGCTGACCCTGACCACGACCCACCGCCCCGCAACCGACCTCGGCCACCTCCTGGTGAAGCATCCGGACCGCGTGCAGACCTTCGATCTGCCCGCCGGCGCCGCGCATGTGTTCTACCCGGAGGCGGACGAGGCGCGCTGCACGGCGGCGCTGCTGGTCGAGGTCGATCCACTCAGGCTGGGCGGGGGCCGGAAGAACCGCGCGCCGGAGGGCTTCGCGCTCGGGCAGTACGTCAACGACCGCCCGTACGCCGCCTCCAGCCTGCTCTCGTCGGCGCTGTCGAAGGTGTTCCGCTCCGCGCTGCGGGGCGAGTCGCGTGACCGTCCCGAACTGGCCGCGACCGCGATCCCGCTGACCGTACGGGTGCCGGTGCTGCGCTGCCGGGGCGGCGCGGAGCTGGCGGTACGGATCTTCGCCCCGCTGGGCTGGACCGTGACTGCCACCCCGATCCCGCTCGACGAGACGTACCCGGAGTGGGGTGACAGCCGCTACGTCGACCTGACGCTGACCGGCACGCTGCGGCTCGCGGACGCCCTCAACCACCTGTACGTGCTGCTGCCGGTGCTCGACGACGCGAAGCACTACTGGGTGGCGCCGGACGAGGTGGACAAGCTGCTGCGCGCGGGCGCCGGCTGGCTGGCCGGCCATCCGGAGCGGGCCCTGATCACGCGGCGCTACCTGGCGCACCGCCGGGCGCTCGCGGGCGTGGCGATGGCCCGCCTGACCGAGCTGCGCCTGGCCGACGAGCCGCCCGCCGACGACAGCATCGACCCCGCGCCCGGGGAGGCGCCGGTGGTGGAGGACGTCCGCCGCGCCTCGCTGGCGGTACGGCGGCGCGAGGCGGTGCTCGCCGCGCTGCGGGACAGCGGTGCGAGCCGGGTGCTGGATCTGGGCTGCGGTGGCGGCGCGCTGCTGACCGCGCTCGTCGCGGACCGGCGCTTCACCGAGGTGGTGGGCGTCGACGTGTCCGACCGGTCGCTGGCCATGGCGGCCCGGCGGCTGCGCCTGGACCGGCTGCCGGAGCGGCAGCGGGACCGGATCGGGCTGTGGCAGTCGGCGCTGACCTACCGCGACGACCGGCTCCGGGGGTACGACGCGGCGGTGCTGATGGAGGTCGTGGAGCACCTCGATCCGCCGCGCCTGCCCGCGCTGGAGGACGCGGTGTTCGGTCACGCCCGGCCGGGCACGGTGGTGGTGACCACCCCGAACGTGGAGTACAACGTCCGCTACGAGGGGCTCGGGCCGGGCCGGTTCCGGCACGCGGACCACCGGTTCGAGTGGACCCGGGCCGAGTTCGCGGCCTGGGTGGATCAGGTGGCGGCGGCGCACGGCTACACGGCTGTCGTCGGCGGTGTCGGCGACGACGACCCGGAGGTGGGCGCGCCGACCCAGATGGCGGTGCTCACCCGCGCCGACCGCAACGAGAACACCAGCGACGACCGGAAGGAGGCGACGAACCGATGACCGTCCTGGACATCCCCGAGCTGGCACTGGTGGCGCTCGTCGGCGTCTCCGGCTCCGGCAAGTCCACGTTCGCCCGGCGGCACTTCGCGCCCAGCCAGGTGCTCTCCTCGGACACGTTCCGCGGCCTGGTGGCCGACGACGAGAACGACCAGTCCGCGTCCGCCGACGCGTTCGACGCGCTGCACCACGTCGCCGCCATCCGGCTGCGGCGCGGCCTGCTGACAGTGGTCGACGCGACGAACCTCCAGCCGCACGCCCGCGCCGGGCTGATCCGGGTCGCCCGGGAGCACGACGTGCTGCCGGTGGCGATCGTGCTGGACGTGCCGGAGGCGGTGGCCTGGGAGCGTACCGAGGCGCGCGCCGACCGCACGTTCGGCCGGCAGGTGCTCAACCGGATGCGCCGCGACCTGCGGCAGTCGTACGGGCGGCTGGCCCGCGAGGGCTTCCGCAAGGTGCACGTGCTGCGCGGCGTGGAGGAGATCGACGCCGCGGAGATCCGCTACGAGAAGCTGTTCAACGACCGGCGCGAGCTGACCGGCCCGTTCGACGTGATCGGGGACGTGCACGGCTGCCGTACCGAGCTGGAGGCGCTGCTGTCCCGGCTCGGCTACGTGCTGCGACGCGACGACGCGGGCCGCCCGGTTGACGCGGAGCACCCGTCGGGGCGTACCGCGGTGTTCGTCGGTGACCTGGTGGACCGCGGCCCGGACTCGCCCGGCGTGCTCCGCCTGGTGATGGGCATGGTGGCGGCCGGCCACGCGATCTGCGTGCCGGGCAACCACGAGCAGAAGCTGCAGCGCAAGCTGCGCGGCCGGGACGTCCGGCTGACCCACGGTCTGGCCGAGACGATGGAGCAGCTCGCTGCGGAGCCGCCGGAGTTCGTCGCCGAGGTGGAGACGTTCATCGACGGCCTGGTGAGCCACTTCGTGCTCGACGGCGGCCGGCTGGTGGTGGCGCACGCCGGGCTGAAGGAGGCGTACCACGGGCGGGCGTCCGGCCGGGTGCGGTCGTTCGCGCTCTACGGCGAGACCACCGGCGAGACCGACGAGTACGGCCTGCCGGTGCGCTACCCGTGGGCGCGCGACTACCGGGGCTCGGCGATGGTCGTGTACGGGCACACGCCGACGCCCGAGCCGGAGTGGGTGAACAACACCATCTGCCTGGACACCGGTTGCGTGTTCGGCGGAAAGCTGACCGCGCTGCGCTACCCGGAGAAGGAGCTGGTCGCCGTACCGGCGGTGAAGGAGTGGTACGCCCCGGCCCGGCCGCTGGTCCCGGTCGCGCCCGTGCGGCCGGACACCGTGCTGGACCTGGCCGACGTGACCGGGCGACGCCACGTCACCCACGCGTACGGGTCGCTCACAGTGCCGGCCGAGAACGCCGCCGCCGCGCTGGAGGTGATGAGCCGCTTCGCTGTCGACCCGGGCCGGCTGGTGTGGCTGCCGCCGACCATGGCGCCCTGCTCCACGTCGACTGTCGAGGGGTTCCTGGAGCACCCGGCCGAGGCGTTCGCCGACTACCGGGCGGCCGGTGTCGACCGGGTGGTCTGCGAGGAGAAGCACATGGGCTCGCGGGCGGTGGTGCTCGTGGAGCGGGAGCCGGGCCGGTTCGGCGGTGGGGTGGTGCACACCCGTACCGGTAGGCCGTTCTTCGGTCCGCCGCTCGACGGCGAGCTGCTGGCCCGGGTGCGCGCCGCGGTCACCACCGCCGGTCTCTGGGCCGAGCTGGGCACCGACTGGCTGCTGCTCGACGCCGAGCTGCTGCCCTGGTCGGCGAAGGCGAGCGGGCTGATCCGCGAGCAGTACGCCGGGGTGGGCGCGGCCGGGCGGGCGGCGCTGCCGCCGGTGCTCGCCGCGCTGGACTCGGCCGCCGCGCGCGGGCTGCCGGTGGACGGGCTGCGTGACCGGATGGCCGAGCGGGCCGCCGAGGTGACCGCCTACTCGGCGGCCTACCGGGCGTACGTCCGGCCGACCGACGGGTTGCGCGGGGTGACGCTGGCACCGTTCGCGGTGCTGGCCGGGGCCGGGGTGAGCTACGCCGACCGCGACCACGGCTGGCACTTGGCGCTGGCCGACCGGCTCTGCGCCGCCGACCCGGAGTTCTTCACCCCGACCCGGCGGCGGGTGGTGGACCTGTCCGACGAGTCGGCGGTGGCGGACGCGACGCAGTGGTGGCTGGCGCTCACCGCGGCCGGCGGCGAGGGCATGGTGGTCAAGCCGTACGCGGGCCTGGCCGCCCGTGGTCCGAAGGGCCCGCTGCTGCAGCCGGGGATCAAGTGCCGGGGCCGCGAGTACCTGCGGATCATCTACGGTCCCGGTTACACGGACGCACGTCAGCTCGCCGCGTTGCGCCGGCGCTCGCTGGGTCGCAAGCGCGGGCTCGCGCTGCGCGAGCACGGCCTCGGCCTGGCCGCGCTGGACGCGCTGTCCGAGGACGCGCCGCTCTGGCGCCGCCACGAGCTGGTGTTCGCGATCCTCGCCTGCGAGTCCGAGCCCGTCGATCCCCGCCTCTGACGAGGACGCCCGGTCCGGCCGAAATGCCGGACCGGGCCGGGGTACCCTGTGTGGCCGTGGACACAGCAGAGAAGACACGGATGTTCTCCGAGAGCGTGGCGCTGAACCCGCTCGATCCGAAGGACCTCATCCACACCTTCGGCATGATCGGCGTCTGGGTCATTCTCTTCGCCGAGACCGGGCTGCTGGTCGGCTTCTTCTTCCCGGGCGACTCGCTGTTGTTCCTGGCCGGGGTGGCCGCTTCCCCGGTGGCCGACGCCATCTTCGGCGACGGCACCCGCCTGTCCCTGGCCGGGCTGCTGATCGGCGGGCCGCTCTGCGCCATCGTCGGGGCGCAGCTCGGACACTGGCTCGGCGCCCGGTACGGCCGCCGCATGTTCGACAAGCCCAACTCCCGTCTGTTCAAGCGGGAGTACGTGGAGAAGGCCGAGTACTACTTCCAGAAGTTCGGGCCGGCGAAGGCGGTGGTGCTGGCCCGGTTCATCCCGATCGTGCGGACGTTCCTCAACCCGGTGGCCGGGGTGCTCGGCATGTCGGCCCGCCAGTTCTTCGTGTGGAACGTGGTGGGCGCGGTCCTCTGGGTGGACGGCATCCTGTTGATCGGCTACCTGCTGGCCCGGCAGATCTACGACGCCATCGGCGACAAGATCGACAGGTACATCCTGCCGGTGGTCGCGCTGATCATCGTGATCTCGGTGCTGCCGATCTTCTTCGAGTTCCTGCGGGACCGGCGTGCGCGCAAGCGCGGCGAGGCGGTCGCGGTGATCACCGCGGCGACCGTGGCCGGCACCGTGGAGGCGGCTCGCGAGGGCATCGAGGAGCACCGGCCGGGTCACGGAGACGGCGGGCAGCACCGCCGCTGAGCACGGTTCAGACACCGACGGCCGGCCCTCGGGCGAGGACCGGCCTTCGGCATGACTGATCGAACCGGGTCACACGAACGGCCGCAGCCGTCATCGTGCGCTGATGGCGCCACCCCTCGCACGCCACCGGGCACCCGGCCGGGACGACCCTCTACGGGCCGGCCCGAAAGGTTTCAGCGAGCCTTCTTGGTGGCCCGCTTCCGCGGCGGGGTGAGCAGATCCGCGATCGTGGCGATCGCGGACGGCACCAGCCGGTAGTACGCCCAGACCCCGCGCTTCTCCCGCTCCAGCAAGCCGGCCTCGGTGAGGATTCGCAGGTGGTGGCTGACCGTCGGCTGCGAGAGGCCGAGCGGCGCGGTGAGGTCACACACGCACGCCTCCCCCTCGGGAGCCGACTGGATCAGGCTGAGCAGCCGCAGCCGTGCGGGGTCCGCGAGGGCCTTGAGGACCCCCGCAAGCCGCTCGGCGTCGGCGCGTTCGATCGGCTCGCCGGCAAGCGGCGAGATCTGAGGCATGGTCATTTCAGCCAACGCAGTTCCCACGTATTCCATCCTTCCACCAGCAGCATCGATCCGCCTGCATATCAGCAGATCCGAATCGGCAGACTTTTACGCCACAAGGCCGAGGTCAGCCAACGTATAGGCCGCCCGATAGGGCAATCCGGCGGCTCGCACCGCGTCGCCGGCGCCTCGATCAACAATAACCGCCACACCCACCACTTCGGCCCCCGCCTCGCGTAATGCCTCGACCGCCGTCAAAACACTTCCGCCAGTGGTGGAGGTGTCCTCGACCGCCAGGACCCGGCGACCGGCCACGTCCGGACCTTCGATCCGGCGCTGGAGGCCGTGCGCCTTGCCCTCCTTACGGACCACGAACGCGTCCACCGCGCCGTCGGTGCCGGCCGAGGCGTGCAACATGGCGGCGGCCACCGGATCGGCGCCCAGGGTCAGCCCACCAACCGCGTCGTACGCCCAGTCGGCGGTCAGATCGAGCATGACCCGACCGATCAACGGAGCCGCTTCGTGATGGAGCGTGACCCGGCGCA
Organism: Micromonospora sp. D75; assembly: GCF_018070405.1. Classification (NCBI taxonomy): domain Bacteria; kingdom Bacillati; phylum Actinomycetota; class Actinomycetes; order Micromonosporales; family Micromonosporaceae; genus Micromonospora; species Micromonospora sp. D75. The sequence continues at coordinate 2,501 of NZ_JAGPXV010000067.1, read as the reverse complement.
GATCCACGTACCAGTCCGCCTCGCGGCCCGACGAGAGCACCACCCGGCCGTGGACCACAGCCAGGTCACTGATGAATTTGCGCAGGTCGTCGCGGTCGCCCATGGCCCAAGAGAGTACTTCGCAAGTCTGAGAGCCGTGCTCGGGGTCCGCCCTGGTCAACCCAGTGGGCGACCGATGGGTGGCGATGAGCGGCTACGCTGCGCGACCGTCCATCGAGGTCGGCCGCCGACCGGCCCCGCCGCCGCTCAGCCGCGTCGCCGGTCGACCGCGCCCCGGGTGTCCCGGCGGAAGCCCCGCAGCAGGCGCTTCGGGGCGTACCGCAGCCCGGCGACCGCCACCTTGTACTTCCAGTCCGGGACACTCACGAACTTGCCTTTATGCAGGTCACGGAGCCCTTCGGCGACCACATCGTCGGCACGCAGCCAGGCCCAGGCGGGCAGGCGCGACATGTCGATGCCGACCCGCTCGTGGATGCCGGTGCGGGTGTAGCCGGGGCAGAGCGCCATCACCCGTACGCCGAGCGGCGCGACGGACTGGCCGATCGACTCGCTGAAATTCGTCACCCACGCCTTGCTGGCCGAGTACGTGGATCCCGGCATGGGGACACCGAAGCCCGCAACGGAAGAGACATTTATCACTGCCCCTTGCCCTCGTTCGATCATCGGGCCGAGCGCGGCGTGGGTCAGACGCAGCACCGCGAGCACGTTGAGTCGTACCAGCCGCGCCTCGTCGGCCACCGGCGACCGGACGAACGAGGTGTTCAAGCTGATCCCCGCGTTGTTCACCAGCAGGTCGACCGGTGGGCCGTCGGCAAGCCGGCGCTCGACCGTCGCACAACCGTCCTCGGTGGACAGATCGGCCGCGATCGTCTCCGCGTCGCCGCCGTGCCGGCCGGTCAGCTCGGTCGCGAGCGCGTCGAGCCGGGTGGCGTCCCGGGCCACCAGGACGAGGTCCCAGCCGTCGGCGGCGAGCCGCCGGGCGAACGCCTCGCCGATGCCGAGGCTGGCGCCGGTGACCAGGGCACGGCGCCGGGAGGGGTGGGTGTCACCGGTCATGGGCGGTCCTCGGGAGGCGGCGGTGCGGCCCACGGCGACGCGGGCGGGGCGGACGCGGGCGGGGCGGACGGCTGTTGCAGGCCGGGCGGCGGTCCCCAGGGCGTCGGCCCGGAGACGGGCGCGCCGGACACGGTGGCGCCGTACCCGGACGGCCGCGCCGGTCCGGTGCCGCTGCGCAGGAACGCGCCGGCCGCCGGCAACGTGAGCAGCGCGGCGACCACCAGATAGCCGAGGATCTGCGCCACCGACACCACCGCGTTCACCGGGATCCACCACCCCGGGTAGGCGTCCCCGACCAGCCCGAGCAGGTCGGCGGTGATCCGGTCCTCGGGGCCGAGTTGCAACGGGGCGGCCCGCTGGCCGACCAGCAACGCCAGCCCGCAACAGCCGCAGAGCAGGCCGGTGCCGGCGACGACCCAGGTTCCCACGCGGGCCCCGGACCGGCCGGCGAGCAGGCCGAGCGCCAGCCCGACCAGCAGCAGCGCGGCCAGCACGCCGAGCACGGCGGCGAGGTAGGTCGAGGCGCGCAGCAGGCCGGCCACCTGGTCGATGTCGCCGCCGCTCGCGCCGGTCTCGTCCGCCGCGGCGGCCCGGAACCGGTCCACCGTGCCGCCGGTGACGGCGAGGTTCGCCACCGCGTACGCCACGGCGCCGACCGCCATCGCCAGCAGCACCGCCACCGCGGCGAGGACGGCGCCCGGCCGGCGGGGGGCGGCCCGATCGGGGTACGACACGACTGATCCCTCCGGTAGGCGTCGGATGCAACCTACTCGGAGGGATCGTCGGCGTCGCCTCAATCCGGACGTCAACTTCCGGGTGGCGGCTCCGGGTCGCGGCGCTCGCCCGGCTGACCGGCCGGCCCGGCCGGCGGCTGACCGGCCGACGGCGGCGGACCGCCCGGCGTGGACGGCGGCGGCGGGGTGCCGGGAGCCGGCGGGTACGCCGGGTCGCCGGTCGGGCCCGGGTACGACGGGTACGACGGGTCACCCGCGTGCCCCGGGGCCGCCGGGTACGCGCCGCCCGGTACCGGCGGCTCCCAGCCGGCCTTGGGCTTGCGGAAGAACTCGTTCGCCTTCGGCAGCGCCAGCAGGATCAGCGCGGCCAGCAGGGCGAGCAGCGCCACCAGGCCCAGCAGCAGGTTGACCGGGGTGTACCAGGACGGCAGAGCGTCGTCGAGCCGGCGTTGGATCTCGTCCGGGCTGGGCATGTCACCCGTGGCGGTGCCGCCGGTCATGCCACCGGTGAGGCCGGTGAGCAGCCCGCCGCCGGTGCAGCAGAGCAGGATGCCGCCCAGCACCCAGGTGGTGATCCGGGAGGCGTTCTTGCCCCTGTTGTTCAGCAGCGCGAGCACGACGAGCCCGGCCGCGATCAGCAGCGACACGATCGCCGTGACGATGCTGAACACGTACGCGATGTCGGCGGCCCCCTCGGCCGAGGAGCCCGCG
>NZ_JAGPXV010000669.1:0-3108 GCF_018070405.1 Micromonospora sp. D75 | reverse complement strand
GACGCGCAGCGGGAGCAGGGGCCGCGCCGGGGCGGGCGGCACCACGTAAACCTGACACCTGATGCGGCGACGGCCGGGCGCGTCGGCGCGCGCCGGGGCGGCGCGGTGGTGGTGCTGACGGTGGACGCGGCGGCGATGGCAGAGGCGGGGTACCTGTTCTACCGCTCGGCCAACGGGGTGTGGCTCACCGACACCGTGCCGCCGCCCTACCTCGGCACCACCTGAGCGGGCGTCAGCGGACGGTGACCGGGTGGGCCACCACGGCGTCGAACAGGTACGCGAGGTCGTTCACGGCGGCCCGGTCGGGCTGGACGGCGCCGGTGCAGTCGGTGGCCCGGGCACGCAGCGTGTGCCGGCCCGTGGCCGGCGGGCGCCAGCGGACGGTCCAGCGCTGCCAGGCGCCGCCCCGGTCCGCGGTGACCAGGTCGGCCGGGCGCCACCCGTCGCCGGTGTCCACCTCGACGTGCGCGATCGGGCCGTTGCCGGACCAGGAGCGGCCGGTCAGCAGCACGTCCTCGCCGGCCGGCAGCCGGGCGTCCCAGGGCAGCTCGAACGCGCTGCGCACCGGCTGGGCGGTGAGCGCGGTGCCGCCGGCGGGGTGGCCGGGGCCGAACATGCGGTAGAACTGCGTGTTCCACGGCGAGAACAGCGGGGTGGTGGAGACCTCGATCGCGCCCACCCACTTGATCGAGGCGATGCCGACCCAGCCGGGCACCACGACCCGCACCGGGAAACCGTGGTCGGCTGGGAGCGGCTCGCCGTTCATCTCGTACGCCAGCAGCACGTCGTCCAGCGCCTTCGCGATGGGCATCGGACGGCGTACCCGGCCGAGGTTGACCCCGCCGGAGACGTAGTCCGGGTCGAGGCCCTCGGGCATCACGTCGACCGCCTCGTCGCGCAGCCCGGCCAGGCGCAGCACCGTGCCGAGCCGCACGCCGCGCCAGCGGGCCACGCCGACGCTGCCCAGCCCCCACGCCACGCCCGGGGCGGGGTCGCCCTGCTGCTCGGCGAAATAGCGCCGCCCGTTGCCGGCGCACTCCAGCAGTGCCGCGTGCTCCTCGGCGGGTAGCCGGCGCAGCTCGTCGAGGTCGAACTCGACCGCGTCGTCCCGGGTCGGCGTGCCGCGCAGGCCGTCGCCGAACAGGCGCAGCCGCCAGGTGGCCGCGTCCAGGTGCGGCGTGACCGTGTGGTTGCGGACGAAGAAGCGGTCGATCGGGACCACGTACCCCTGGCCGGCCATCGACGGCCAGCGCATCTCGGCGTTGGTGTCCAGCGGGCGCAGCAGCTCCGCCGGCAGCGGCTTGACGATCGGCGCGCCGGGGTCGACGCCGACCGGCGCGGACGTCACCGCTACCGGCTCGCGTTCCGCGGCGGCGGCGGTCACCGCGGCCATCGCCGCACCCACCTCCAGCAGCCGGTCGCGGTCGACGCCCGGCCCGTGTGCCTGCCCGGCGAGCCACTGCCGGCTCCGGTCGGCGTCGTGGACGGCTTCGGCTGAGGACGGGGACTGACTCACGGCTGACCTCCGGGATGGGCGACGCTGCCTTTCCTATTCAACCAGTAGGACTTCCCGTCGATCCATAGCAGGTCGGCGGCACGGTCACGCCGCGCCGATCAGCGTCACCACCCCGGCCACCACGAGCACGCCGGCCCAGAGCCGGTCGACGTTGAACCAGGCCCGGCGCAGCACACCGACGCCGAGCACCTCGTACACGGCCACGGCCACGGCCAGCGCGACGCCGAGCATGGCGGCGGTGTGCACGGCCGCCGCGAACAGGCCGGTCAGGGCGCCGGCCGGCGCGGCGGCGAGGTGTCCGGCGTGCGGGCCGCCGCCGACCGCCGGTTCGGCGAGCAGCACCGGCAGCAGCATCAGGCCCGCGCCGTGCGCCGCCGACATCAGGAACGACCAGGCGGTGAGCTGCGCGGCCGACAGCCGCATCCCGGCCCACCGGAAGTGCCGGTCGGACAGCAGCCGCCACAGCCCGAACCCGACGAGCAGCACCCCGCCGGTGACCGCGACCGCAGTGCTCGCCGTCACCGACCGGGTGGCGCTGACCAGCGCGGCGACCACCGCCACCGACGCCAGGTGACCGGCCGCGATCGGCGGCAGCGCCGCCAGCAGCGCCGCCCGTCGGCGCTCCTGCAGGCCCCGGGCCACCGCGAACAGCCAGCCCATCGCCGGGTTCAGGCCGTGGAACGCGCCGAGGCCGGCCAGCGCCGCCCAGGTCGCGCCGGTCACGGGAAGCAGTACGAGTCAGATGACGCGTCGCCGCCCTGCAACCGGGTCTGGTGCACGCGCAGGCCGCGGAACTCCTCCCCGCGCGGGAAGAACCGCGGATCCGGCACGAGGCCGCCGCTGCCCGGGTCGACGTCGAGCTTCGCCACCCAGGCGCCCACCCCGTCGGGGTAGAACTGGTCGTCCCAGGCGCCGTAGAGCGAGTTGCTGACGTAGACGCGGCGGCCGTCGCGGCTGATCTCGACCATCTGCGGGCCGCCGGCCAGCGGCTCGTCCGGGTACGCCGGGTGCGGCGTGCGGTTGACGATGCCGCCCAGGCGCACCGAGCCGACGCGTACCGGGTGGAACGGGTCGCTGACGTCGTAGCGGATCAGCTCTCCGGTGCCCCAGCAGGAGACGTGCAGGAACCTGTCGTCCACTGACAGGTCGATGTCGGTGACCAGCGGCGGCACCGCCCCGAACGGCTTGAGCAGGTCCGGCAGGTCGGCCGGGTCGGCCGGCTCGGCCGGGATGTCGATCACCTTGGTCACCGCCCAGGCGTCGCCGTCGCGGTGCCACAGCCAGATCGAGGCGGACAGGTCCTCGACGCTGATCACCACGCCGACGAAGCCGTACGACTTCGTCGGGTCGTGCGCGGGGCGCAGCTCCAGCGGCATCTGGTACTGGTCGCCGAGGTCGACGCGCTGCACGTGCCGGCGCTTCGCCAGGTCCCAGAAGTGGATCGCGTGCCCGTACTTCCGCCCCAGCAGCAGTTCCCCGACGATGCCGTCCTCGATCATCGACGGCGTGCCCCACTCGCTGGTGACCAGCACGTCCTGCGTGTAGTGCCACCAGAAGTCGTACGCCAGGAACTGCGGCCCCCGGTCGGCCTC
>NZ_JAGPXV010000668.1:0-3119 GCF_018070405.1 Micromonospora sp. D75 | reverse complement strand
GCGGTGGCGATCACGGCGTTCGTGGTGGCGCTCAACGCGTTCCTGCTCTGGCAGCTGGCCGTCTGAACACGCCAGCGCCCGTCCGGCCCGGTGAGGCTGGACGGGCGCTGGTGATCGGGGCTCAGGCGGCCAGGTACTTCTCCAGGTCGTCCAGGATCTTGTTGGCGGCGCCCACGCCGATGCCGGTCATCCAGATCTCGTCGGAGACCACGTGCGCCTTGCCGGCCTTGACCGCGGACAGGCCCTTCCACAGCGTGCCGCCGGTGACCTTGGCCTGCTCGGCGGCGGCCTTCTCGCCGTACGCGGTCACGAACACCACGTCGCCGTCGGCCTCGGCGATGCGCTCCGGGCTGACCCGGTCCATCCGCTTGTCCTCCTTGCCGGCGAGCATCTGCCGCTCGGGGCGGCCCAGGCCGGTGTCGCCGACGACGATGCCGGAGAAGGAGTCCGGCCCGTACAGGCGGATCTCGGTCGGCATGAAGCGCACGATGGAGACCTTGCGGGACGCGGCGTCGCCGAGCTTCGCGCCGAAGTCCTTCGCCCGCTTCTCGTACTCGGCCAGCAGGTCCTTGGCCTGCTGCTCCTTGCCCAGCGCCGCGCCGTCGAGGAGGAAGTTCTCCTTCCAGGTGATGCCGACCTTCTCGGTGAAGACGGTCGGGGCGATCTTGGACAGCTCGTCGTAGAACTTCTCCTGGCGGAACTTGCTGCCCAGGATGAGGTCCGGGTTGAGCGCGTTGATCGCCTCCAGGTCCGGCTCGGTGAGCACGCCGACCTCGGTGATGCCGGCGAGCTTGTCCGCGCCGAAGTAGGTGGGCCAGCTCTTCGCCTCACCGGCGGTGGCCGCGCCGACCGGGGTGACGCCGAGCGACAGCGCGGTGTCGATCTTGTCGGTGTCGAGCACGACCACGCGCTTCGGCTCGGCCGGCACCTTCGTGGTGCCCATGGCGTGGGTGATCTCCCGGGTCTCCCCGGTGCCGGCGCCGCCGACGGGATCGCTCTCCCCGCAGGCGGTGAGACCGACGCCGAGGGCGAGCGCGGCGGTGAGTGCGACGGCGAGACGACGCATGGTGTTCCTTTCGGTGGTGCGGGTCGGCGCGCTCAGGCGTCGCCGACGGGGACGCCGGCCGTGGCCGGCGTGGCGGCCGGAACGGCCGAGGTCTGGGTGAGGGCCGGCACCACGAGCGGGGCGCCGCTGACCGGGCAGGGCACGACCACGCAGTCCAGCCCGAACACGTCGCGGACCAGGTCGGCGGTGAGGATCTCGCGCGGCTCGCCGGCGGCGACCACCGCGCCGTCGCGCATGGCGATCAGGTGACCGGCGTACCGGGCCGCCTGGTTGAGGTCGTGCAGCACGGCCACCACGGTCCGGCCCCGCTCGGCGCGCAGCCGGTGCAGCAGGTCCAGCACCTCCACCTGGTGGGCCAGGTCGAGGTACGTGGTGGGCTCGTCCAGTAGCAGCGCGTCGGTGTCCTGGGCCAGCGTCATGGCGATCCACACCCGCTGGCGCTGGCCGCCGGAGAGCGTGTCCACCGCCCGGTCGGCCAGCCCGGCGACGTCGGCCAGCCGCATGGCTTCCTCGACCGCCCGGCCGTCCTCGGCCGACCACTGCCGCCACCAGCGCTGGTAGGGCTGCCGGCCGCGCCCGACCAGGTCGGCCACGGTGATCCCCTCGGGCACCAGCGGGCTCTGCGGCAGCACGCCGAGTCGCCGGGCCACGTCCCGGGTGGGCAGGTCCCGGATCGCCGCGCCGTCGAGCAGCACCGCGCCCCGCCGGGGCGTGAGCAGCCGGGCCATGGTGCGCAGCAGCGTCGACTTGCCGCAGGCGTTCGGGCCGACGATCACGGTGAACGTGTCGGCCGGCAGGTCGAGGTCCAGTCCGTCCAGCACGGTCCGGCCCTCGTAGCCGACGACCAGGTCGCGGGTGGACAGCAGCGCGGTCACGAGCGCCTCCCTCGGGTGCGCAGCAGCACGAAGATCAGGTACGGCCCGCCGATCGCCGCGGTCAGCACGCCGGCCGGCAGTTGGGTGGGCGCCAGCAGCCGCCGGGCGCCCAGGTCGGCGAGCACCAGCAGCAACGCGCCCAGCAGCGCGGCGCAGAGCAGCGGCGGTCGCTCGGTCCGGGCCAGCCGGCGGGCCACCTGCGGGGCGACGAGCGCCACGAAGTCCACCGCGCCCACCTGGGCGGTGACCATCGCGGCGGCCAGCACGCCGGTGCCGGCCAGGCCGATGCGCCGGGCCACCGGCCGCAGGCCGATCCCCCGCGCGGTGTCGTCGTCGAGCGTGCTGCTGCGCAGCGCCCAGCCGGCCCAGAGGAGCACCGGCAGCAGCACGGCGAGCGTGCCGGCGATCCAGGCCGCCTCGCTCCACCCCTTGCCGGCGAGCGTGCCGATGAGCCAGATCTGCGCGCGCAGCCCGTCGATCGGGTCGGCGGTGAGCATGACGACCTCGATCAGCGCCCGGAACGCGAACGCCACCGCCACGCCGGCGAGCACGAACCGCTGGGCGGCCAGGCCGTGCCGGGCGCCGAGCGCGAACACCACCACCGCGGCGGCCAGGCCGCCGAGCAGCGCCGCCGGCGCCACCAGCACCGCCGCCGCGCCGCTGGTCAGCGCGATCGTGGCGGCCAGCCCGGCGCCCTGGGTGACGCCGATGACGTCAGGGCTGGCCAGGGGGTTGCGGGCCACGCTCTGGATCAGCGTGCCGGCCACGCCGAAGGCCGCACCGGCCACCGCCGCGAGGACCGCGCGGGGCAGTCGCAGGTCGCGCACCACGAGGTCGTACGGGGTGCCCGCGCCGGAGAGCGACCGCACCACGTCGACGGGGGCCACGTACGGCGTCCCCAGCGACAGGCTGACCACCACCGCGAGGCAGAGCAGCACGAACAGCACCAGCGCCAGAACGACAGGACGCCACCGGAACGGCACCGCCACCGCCGCCCCGACCCGCAGAACCCCGCGCCCGCCCCCCAGCGGCCCACGTCGTTGATCTTGCACTTGCTGCCCCGACGGCGCCGGGATCGCCCCTTTCGCCGGGGCGGCAAGTGCAAGATCGCGGGAGTCTGTGCGGGGGACCGGGGTGGTCATGTCGTCACCGTTTTGGCTCGGTGGACCAGGTAGGCC
>NZ_JAGPXV010000667.1:0-3122 GCF_018070405.1 Micromonospora sp. D75 | reverse complement strand
GCTGGACAGTGAGGCGCTGGCCGACACCACGCTCGTCGTGCTGACCCGGGCGGCGGTGGCCGCCACCCCGGCGGACGCGGTGCGGGACCTGCCCGGCGCGGCGGTCTGGGGTCTGCTGCGCTCGGCGCAGTCCGAGCACCCGGGGCGGATCGTCCTCGCCGACGTCGACGGGGACCTCACCCCGGCCACCCTCGCCGTGCTCGCCGCCGTCGCCGAGAACCCCTCGCCGACCGGCGGCCAGGTGGCCGTACGCGGCAACGAGGTGCGCACGCCCCGCCTGGGCCGGCCCGCCGGCCAGGCCGCCGACGAACTCGTCCCGCCGGACGGACTGTGGCGGGTCGGGGCGGTCAGCCCCGGCACCCTCGACGGCGTCGGCATGGTGCCCGCCGCCTCCGCCGCCCTGGACACGGGCCAGGTGCGCATCGCGGTGCGCGCGGCCGGCGTGAACTTCCGCGACGTGCTGATCGGTTTGGGCATGTACCCGGATCCGGCGGCCGTGATGGGCAGCGAGGGCGCGGGCGTCGTGGTCGAGGTCGGCCCCGGCGTGACCGACCTGGCGCCCGGCGACCGCGTGCTCGGCATGTTCGAGCCGGCCTTCGCCCCCGAGGTGATCGCCACCCGCGACCTCGTGGCGAAGATCCCCGCCGGCTGGTCATTCGCGCAGGCCGCCTCCGTGCCGGTGGTGTTCCTGACGGCGTACTACGCGCTGCGGGACCTCGCCGGGCTGCGGTCCGGCGAGTCGGTGCTGATCCACAACGGCGCCGGTGGCGTCGGCATGGCCGCCATCCAGCTCGCCCGGCACTGGGGCGCGACGGTCCACGCCACCGCCAGCCCTGGCAAGTGGGGCGTGCTGCGGGAACTCGGGGTGGCCGAGGAGCGGATCGCGTCGTCGCGGACCACCGAGTTCGAGCAGACCTTCGGCGCGGCCACCGGCGGTGCCGGCGTCGACGTGGTGCTCGACGCCCTCGCCGGTGAGTTCGTGGACGCGTCGCTGCGGCTGCTGCCGCGCGGTGGCCGGTTCGTGGAGATGGGCAAGGCCGACGTACGCGACCCGGAGGCGGTCGCCGCCGACCACCCGGGCGTCACCTACCGCGCGTTCGACCTCAACGAGGCCGGGCACCGGCGCATCGGGGAGATGCTCACCGAGCTGCTCGACCTGTTCGCACGCGGCGCGCTGCGCCCGCTGCCGCTACGGGCGTGGGACGTGCGCCAGGCCCGGCAGGCGCTGCGCCACATCAGCCAGGCCCGGCACATCGGCAAGGTCGTCCTGCGGGTGCCCGCCCCCGCCGACCCGGACGGCACCGTGCTCGTCACCGGCGCCGGCGGCGCCCTCGCCGGCGTGTTCGCCCGGCACCTCGTCGCCACCGGCCAGGCCCGGCACCTGCTGCTGGCCTCCCGCCGTGGCCCCGAGCACTACCGGGAGCTGGTCGACGAGCTGACCCGCGCGGGCGCCCGGGTCACCGCCGGCACCGCCGACGTGACCGACCCCGCGCAGGTGACCCGGCTGCTGGAACTGGTGGACCCGGCGCACCCGCTGACCGCCGTGGTGCACACCGCCGGGGTGATCGCCGACGCGACCATCGGTTCGCTGGACGAGTCCGCCCTGCGTACGGTGCTGGCGCCGAAGGTGGACGCCGGGTGGGCGTTGCACGAGGCCACGCGGCACCTGGACCTGTCGGCGTTCGTGCTGTTCTCGTCGGTGGCGGCCACCCTCGGTTCGCCGGGGCAGGGCAACTACGCGGCCGCGAACGCGTTCCTCGACGCCCTCGCCCGGCACCGGCGTGAGCAGGGGCTGCCCGCCACCAGCCTCGCCTGGGGCATGTGGGCCACCGACAGCACGATGACCGCCCACCTCGACGGCGACGACCAGCAGCGGCTGCGGCGCGTCGGGATGAGCCGGCTCTCCCCGGCCGAGGGCGTCGAACTCTTCGACGCCGCCCTGCCGGCGGCCCGGCCGGTGCTCGTCGCGGCCCGCCTCCACGTCACCGGCGAGGCGAGCGGCGTACCGCCGCTGATGCGGCACCTGCTGCGCGGCGGCGGCCGGCGCCGCACCGCCACCGATCGGCCGAGTGCCGGGGCGTCGTGGCGGGAGCGGCTCGACGGCCTGTCCGAGGCGGACGCCCGGCAGGCGCTCGTCGACCTGGTCTGCGGCCAGGCCGCCACGGTGCTGGGGCACGCCTCGGCACAGGCGGTCCCCGCCGCCCGCGCCTTCAAGGACCTGGGCTTCGACTCGCTGACCTCGGTGGAACTGCGCAACCGCCTCGGTGCGGCCACCGGGCTGCGGCTGACCGCCACGCTGGCCTTCGACCATCCCACCCCGGCCCGGCTGGCCGAGCACCTGTTCGCGCAGCTCGGCCCGGCCACGGGAGCCGGCGCCACCGTCCGTACGGTCGTCACCGCCGACGCCGACGAGCCGATCGCCATCATCGGCATGGCCTGCCGCTACCCCGGCGGCGTCGCCACCCCCGAGCAGCTGTGGCAGCTCGTCACCTCCGGGGCCGACGCCATCGGCGAGTTCCCGGCGGACCGCGGCTGGGACCTCGACCGGCTGTACGGCACGGACGGCGACCAGGCCGGCGGCACCGTCACCCACCAGGGCGGCTTCCTCTACGACGCGGCCGACTTCGACGCCGGCTTCTTCAACATCAGCCCCCGTGAAGCCCTCGCCATGGACCCGCAGCAGCGGCTGCTGCTGGAGACCGCGTGGGAGAGCTTCGAGTACGCCCGCATCGACCCCGCCACCCTCAGCGGCACCGCCACCGGCGTCTTCGTCGGCGCCGCCTCATCCGGCTACGCCACCAGCGGACGCGACGACCTGGACGGCCTCGAGGGGCACCTGCTGACCGGCACGGCGGGCAGCGTCGCCTCCGGGCGGGTCGCCTACATGTTCGGCCTCGAAGGCCCGGCGGTCACCGTCGACACCGCCTGCTCCTCGTCGCTGGTGGCGCTGCACCTCGCCGCCCAGGCGCTGCGCGGCGGCGAGTGCGACATGGCCCTGGCCGGCGGGGTGGCGCTGATGGCGCAGCCCGGCATGTTCTCCGAGTTCTCCCGGCAGGGCGGCCTCGCCCCGGACGGGCGGTGCAAGGCGTTCGCCGCCGGCGCGGACGGCACCGGCTGGTCCG
>NZ_JAGPXV010000666.1:0-3138 GCF_018070405.1 Micromonospora sp. D75 | reverse complement strand
CTCCACGATCTGGTCCGCGCCTTCGCCCGGGAACGCGCCGCGCGGGAGGAGGGGCCGCGGGAACGGCCGGAGGTGCTGCGGCGTGTCTTCGGCACCTGGCTGACGCTGGTCGAGCAGGCCCGGGTGGCGCTGAGTCACGAGGGCGGCGCCGCCATCGTCGCCGACCTGCCGAGGTCACCGGCGCCCACCGGCGAGCACCTGAGCGACCCGAAGCGCTGGTTCAGCGCCGAACGGGCCGCCCTGCTGGACAGCGTCGAGCAGGCCGCCGCGACGCCCGGCCTGGAGGACTACTCCTGGGCGCTGGCCTGGCACTGCGACTACTACCTGTTCGTCGACGCCCGGCTGGACGAGCTGACCCGGGTCACCGAGACCGGGCTGGCGGCCGCCGAGCGCCGGCGGCACCCCGAGGGGATCGCCCGGCTCCGGCTCTGCGTGGCGTTCGCGGCCCTGCTGCGCAGCGACCTGGAGGCCGCGCTCGGCCACGCGCAGGCCGCCGCGGCGGCGGCCGAGCCGCTCGCCCAACCCTGGCTGCGGGCCGACATCGCCGGGGTCGAGAACCAGGTGTACGAGGGACTGGGGGACCGTCCGGCGGCACGCGCCAGCCTGGTCCGCTCCATCGAGCTGTACCAGGAGGCCGGCGACGAGGTGGCCGCCGGACCGAAACTCGCCCGGCTGGGCGTCCTCCAGTTCCAGGAAGGCGATCCGGCCGCCGGGGAGACGCTCGCCCGGGCCGTCGCGCTGCTGCGGGCCGCCGGCACGCCCCGGCCGCTCGCGTTCGGACTGCGCGCGTCGGGCCGCTGGCACGACCACCGTGGCGCGGTGGACGAGGCCCGGGCGGCGTACCTGGAGGCCCTGGAACTGGTCCGGCGGCACGGTGACCGGCTCGGTGAGGTGGCGCTGCTCAGCGAGGTCGCCGCGATGCTCGCGGGGCACGGCCGGCTGGGCGAGGCGGCCGGATACGCCGACACCGCCCTGGAGCAGGCCCGCGAGATGCGGGTCGCCGCCTACCTGGCCTACGCCCGGTACGCCCAGGGACGGATCAGCCTGATGTCGGGCGACCCGGCGCGGGCGCGGGTCCTGCTCGAACAGGCGGCCGACGACCTGACGGCCAGCCCGCCGCTGCAGCTGGAGGCCCTGATGGACCTGGCCCGGGCGGTGGAGCGGCTGACCGGGGCCGAGGCGGCCCGGGACGTCTGGCGACGCGCCCACGAGGTGGCCGCCCGGATCGGGGCCACCGCCACGGCGGATCAGATCGAGCGGCGGCTGGCCGGACCGTAGCCTGGCCGGGAGTCGTCGGGGCCGGGTTGTCGGATCCGGCCGGGCGGCTCCGACCCACCGTCGAGCGCACCCGACCGGGACGCGCCGCAACGCGGAGGAACACATCATGGGCACTGTCAGCTACGGGGTGCACACGTCCGTCGACGGCTTCATCGAGGGGCCGAACGGCGAGTTCGACTGGCCGCAGATGGGGGAGGAGCTGTCCGCGTACTCGATCGACCTGGCCGAGCGGGCCTCCGCCTTCGTCTACGGGCGGCGGGTGTGGGAGATGATGGCCGCCTACTGGCCGCAGGTCGAGTCGATCTCCGACCACCCGCACGACCTGGCGTTCGCGCCGATCTGGCGGCGTACCCCGAAGATCGTGGTCTCCCGCACGCTCGCCGAGGCTCCCCACGGCGCCGTGGTGGTCGGCGGCGGCGACCTGGCGAAGGAGTTCGCCGAGGTCCGCGAGCGGTTCCCCGGCGACCTGCTGGTCACCGGCGGCACCGGCGCGGCGACGGCGCTGGCCGCGCTGGGGCTCGTCGACACCTACGAGGTGATCGTGCACCCGGTGGTGCTCGGCGGCGGACGGCAGGTGCTGCCCGACCTGGCCCGCCAGCACCTGCGGCTGGTCGAGACGCGTCAGTTCGACGGGCGGTCGGTGCTGCTGCGCTACGCGCGGGCCTGACGCCTCAGCGGCCCCGGCGGCGGGGCCGGTACGTGGCGAGCGCGGCCGGTACGCCGCGGCGCACGATGCCGGCCCGGTCGCTGTCCCCGCGCAGCACCGCCGCGGCGGTCTTGCGGGCCTGCTCGGCGGTGAAGTGCGGCGGCAGCATCAGCTCGGCCGGGTCCACCACCGCGTTGACCACCACCGGCCGGTCCGCGTCGAGCACCCGCTGCCACAGGCCGTCCACCCGGCCGGGGGAGTCGACAAGCTCGCCGCCGAGCCCCAGCACCTCCGCCCACCTGTGGTACGCCACGTCCGGCAGGTCCTGGCTGTCCGGGAACATCGGTGTGCCCTCGCCGGAGCGCTGCTCCCAGCTGACGAACGCGAGGTCACGGTTGTTGAGCACGAGCACCACGAACCGGGGGTCGGACCACTCCCGCCAGTACTTCGCCACAGTGATCAGCTCGTTGACGCCGTTCATCTGCATCGCCCCGTCGCCGAGCAGCGCGATCACCGGGCGGTCCGGGTGGGCGAACTTCGCCGCCAGCGCGTACGGCATCCCGCCGCCCATGGACAGCAGCGTGCCGGAGAGGCTGGCCAGCATGCCGGGGCGGACCCGTACGTGGCGGGCGTACCAGGCGGTGGCGGTACCGCAGTCCACGGCGAGCATGGCGTCGCCTGGCAGCGCGTCGTCGAGCGTGGCGAACAGCGACTGCGGGTTCACCGGCTCGGCCGGCTGGGCGGCCACCTCGCGCTGCGCGGCCCGCCACTTGCCGGTGGCGTCGGCGATCGTGGCCCGCCAGGCGGTCGGGCCCGGCCCCGGGCCCAGCTCCCTGAGCAGGGCGCGCAGCGTGGGCCCGGCGTCGCCGGTCAGGTTCACCTCGGTCGGGTAGCGCAGCCCCATCCGGGTGCCGTCGATGTCGATCTGCACCGCCCGGGCCTGCCCCTCCGGCGGGTAGAACTCCGAGTACGGCATCTGGCTGCCGACGATCAGCAGCCGGTCGCACTCGCGCATGAGTTGCCAGCTGGGGCGGCTGCCGAGCAGGCCGATCGCGCCGGTCACCCAGGGCTGCCGGTGGTCGACGGCGGTGAAGCCGAGCAGCGCGGTGGCGACCCCGGCGCCGAGCCGGTCGGCGATCCGGCGTACCTCGTCCTCGGCGCCCAGCGCGCCCTGCCCGACCAGCATCGCCACCCGCTCGCCGCCGCGCAGCACC
>NZ_JAGPXV010000665.1:0-3140 GCF_018070405.1 Micromonospora sp. D75 | reverse complement strand
CGAACGAGTAGGCGTCCTTCATCAGGAACTCGCGCCCGCGCAGCAGACCGGCGCGGGGACGGGCCTCGTCGCGGAACTTCGTCTGGATCTGGAACAGCGTCACCGGGAAGTCCCGGTACGAGGTGAACAGGTCCTTCACCAGCAGCGCGGCCAGCTCCTCGTGGGTCGGCGCGAGCAGATGGTCGGCGCCCTTGCGGTCGGCGAGCGTGAAGATGTCGTCCCCGTATTCGGTCCACCGCCCGCTGGTCCGGTAGGGCTCGGCCGGGAGCAGCGCCGGGAAGTGCACCTCCTGGTCGCCGATCGCGGTCATCTCGTCCCGGACGATCGCGGTGATCCGGTCCAGCACGAGCTTGCCCAGCGGCAGCCAGGTGTAGCCGCCCGGCGCGGCCCGGCGGACGTATCCGGCGCGCAGCAGCAGCCGGTGGCTCGGCACTTCCGCGTCGGCCGGGTCCTCACGCAGGGTCCGGAGCAGCAGGGTCGACATGCGCAGCAGCATTGCCGCAGCTTATGGCGCGAGCGGAGGGCCGGGCGACCCCTTTCGGTGTCCGCGCGGACCGATCGTCGCCGGCTCGGCGAGGTGGCGGTATCGACACCAGTCGGATGCCGCCACCCCGCCGAGATGGTGCGGACGGGCCGGTAAATGTCGCGGGTGCCGGGTAGGAATGCGGCATGGCTGAGCGACCGCTGATGAAGCTGACGACAACGGTGCTGGACGCGCCGTCCGCAGAGGACCTGGCCGCATTCTACGAGCGGCTGCTCGGCTGGATCCGGCGCGAGAAGGAAGCCGACTGGGTCCTCCTCGCCCCGCCCGAGGGCGGCCACTGGCTGGCGTTCCAGGACGAGCCGGCCTACGTGCGGCCGGTGTGGCCGGCCGGTCCCGGCGACCAGCAGATGTCTGTCCACCTGGACATCAAGGTCGACGACCTGGAGGCAGCCGTGGCGTACGCGGTGTCCGTGGGTGCGACGCTGCCCGACTTCCAGCCGCAGGACGACGTCCGGGTGCTCCTCGACCCGGATGGTCACCCGTTCTGCTTCTACCTCTCATGACGGGCGACGCCACCGCGTCGGCGCGCGCGACCAGCCAGTACGCGACGACGACCGGCAACCTGACCGCTCGCATCGCGCTGCACGCCTACGGCACCAATCCGCAGAACTGGTACGCCTGGCTGGGCGAGCGGCTTCCACTGGCCCGGGACGTGCTGGAGGTCGGGGCCGGCACGGGCGAGCTGTGGCACCGGATCGGCCCACATGATCAGCGCGACGCGCGGCTCCCGCTGAGCCGGACGAAGGCCCGCCAGGCGTCGGGTGTGAAGGTGAGCACCGGCCCGGCCGGGTCCTTGCTGTCCCGCACCCCGACCACACCGGCCAGGTTGTCCGCCACCTCGACACAGTCGCCCTGGGTACCGCTGCGTGTGGACTTCCGCCAGATCGCTCCAGTCAGCTCCACGAGGTCATCACGTCCTTCATCAGCTCGACCGACTGCCGGCGCGGTAGTGCCTCGCTGCGGACACTCTCCCATCTGGACAGCAGGATAGCCACGTCCTCGTCCTTGTCGACCACGACGCCGCCGAGTTGGTTCTCCAGGTGACCGACCCAGCCGCCGTCTGTGCCCCGGGCCAGCGCGAACGGTCCGACCAGGCCGACGTGCACGGTAACCGAGGTCGGCACGATGTGAATGTCGACGTGCGGGCGCTCGGCGCACTCGGCGAGGTGCGCGATCTGCTCGGCCATGAGTCCGCGGTAGCCCTCGTCGGCGCGGCGTAGAACGGACTCCTCGATGACGGCAATGTACTTCGGGCGGCCCGGGTCGGAGAGGATCGACTGCCGGTCCAGCCGCACTCCGAGGCGTCGTTCCACCTCGTCATCGGTGATCAGGTCATCCGTGCGGATCATCGCGCGGGCGTAGTTCTCGGTCTGGAGCAGTCCGGGAACCAGGGTCGGTTGGTAGGTGCGCAACTGCTGCGCCTGGCGTTCGGCTTCGAGCCAGGGGCGGAACCAGCTCGGCTGGCCGTCGCGCTCGGCGAGCTTGAGCAGCGACATCAACAGTCCGCCGGTGCCGAGCACCTCGTCGGCCCGGGCGAGGAAGAACCTGTCGAGCGGCCGGTGGCCCAGCTCGACCGCCGACACCTGGGAGCCGGAGAAGTGCACGAGCCTCCCGAACTCCTCCTGGCTCAGTTCGGCCCGCACCCGCAGCCGCCGCAGTTGCGCGCGGATCAGCTCGGCGGTCGGCTCGTTCTCCACACGCCCTCCTCAGATTGCGGCCGGTCTCCCGGCCTCTCCCCGGACCGGCAGCGAGGACTTCCGAGCGTAGTGGCGCGATCAGCAGACTGTCACGCATGAACCTTCCCGTACCGCGGCTCGGGCCGTACCCCGATCGGCCCCGCCCCTACCCGCCGGACCACCCGGCCCACCTGCCGATCCGGCCGCTCTGGCTGTGCCGCGCCTGCGGCGCGCCGTGGCCCTGTGCGCAGGCGCGCCTACTGCTCAAGGTCGAGTACGCGGACCACCCCGTCGACCTGGCCGTCTACCTGTCCGGGCTCTACCACGAGGCCACCCACGACCTGTTCCGCCTCAACCCGCAGGACGGGCCGACCCCGCGCGAGCTGTTCGAGCGGTTCGTCGGCTGGGGCCCATACCGGCGCGGCATCACCGATACGATGCCCGCGACATGACTGCGCCCGGGGACTTCGACCTGACGATGGACGAGTTGCGCGAGGTGGCGCGGTACGCGGTCCGGCACGCGGAGGACGTCCTCCCGGTCTACGAGCGGGCGGTTCCCGGCGATCCGCGTCCCCGTGCGGCTGTCGACGCGGCGTGGACGTTCGCGCGCGGCGCCGCCCGGACGAAACTCCAGCGGGCCACGTCCCTCGACGCGCACCGGGCCGCCCGGTCCGCGCCCACCGAGTCCGCGCGCCTGGCCGCCCGGGCCGCCGGTGACGCCGCCGCGGCCGCGTACCTGCACCCGATCGCGAAGGCCACCCAGGTCGGCCACATTCTGCGGGCCGCCGCCAACGCCGCGCGCGTCGCCGAACTGGAGGCCGGCGGTGACGAGATCGTCGGCGTGGCAGCGCTGGACCGGTACCGGCAGCTCGCCACCCCCGTGCTGGTCGACGTGCTCCGCCGCTATCCGCCGGTGACCG
>NZ_JAGPXV010000664.1:0-3142 GCF_018070405.1 Micromonospora sp. D75 | reverse complement strand
GCAGGGCGACCTCAACGGCAGCGTCGACGGCGGCAGCGGGCCGTTCAAGCTCGCGGCCCGGACCACCGGCCAGGCCATCAAGCTGGACAAGCACGACAAGTACTGGGAGTCCGGGGTTCCGTACCTGGACGGGCTGGACTTCACGTTCAACCCGGACGACAACGCCCGCGCCGCCGCCGTGCGCAGCGGCACCGTCGACTTCCTGTGGCGGCCCGCGCCCGAGTTCATCGACGCGCTCAAGCGCGACGAGAAGCTCAAGTGGTACGGCGGCTCCGGCTCGCTGTCGCTGCACCTGCGGCTGAACACCTCGAAGGCGCCGTACGACAACGTGAAGGTCCGGCAGGCCATCTACCTGGCGCTGGACCGGCAGGAGATCCTGAACGTCGCCAACTCCGGCTTCGGCACCGCGCTCAACGCCGGCTACCTGCCGCCGGACCGCTTCGGCGCGCTGAAGGAGCCGGTGTACGGCAAGCCCGACATCGAGAAGGCCAAGGCGCTGCTGGCCGAGGCGGGTTACCCGAACGGCTTCGACGCCAAGCTCATGGTGATCGCCACCTCGGCGTTCCAGGTGCGCTCGGCGGAGGTGGAGCAGCAGCAGCTCGCCAAGATCGGCATCAAGGTGACGCTGGAGTCGGTCGAGTCCACCATCGCCGACACCAAGACGAAGTCCGGGGACTTCGACATGTACCAGTCCGGCTTCGGCCTGACCTACGACCCGGACGAGCGGTTCACCGCCAGCTTCCTCAAGGGCGGCGGCCTGAACTACGGCAACTGGTCCGACCCGGAGTACGAGGACCTGATCGTCAAGGCCCGCTCCGAGCTGGACAAGGACAAGCGCGCCCAGCTCTACCAGCAGGCCGAGAAGATCCTGGCCGAGCGGGGCCCGGTGGCCATGACCTTCCTGAACGCCGACTTCGACGTCGTGCAGAAGGACGTCATGGGTTACCGGGGTGACCCCACGCCGACCTACCGCTTCTACCGGCACCTCTGGCTCGACCGCTGACGAGTCGCGGAGGGGACGCCGGCCCACGGCGTCCCCTCCGCCGCACCGCGACGAAAGGCAATCCATGACGGCCGTACCCCTGACCCATCGCTACGTCATCGCCGCCCGGCTGAAGGGCTACCTGGGCAAGCACGAGGAGTCCGTGGCGCTGCTCACCGAGGCGCTCGAACTGGAACCGGACAGCCCGCGCCTGCTGCGTTTCCGCGGCCACCGGCGGATCTCCATCAGTGACTACGCCGGCGCGATCGCGGACCTGCGCGCCGCCGCCGACCAGCTCGCCGGCGTCGAGGACGAGTACGAGATGTACCAGCCGGAGGTGGAGAAGGACGTCGTCAGCCTGATCCTCGGCCGGCCCGAGGACGTGCGCCCGCAGCACCTCAGCGACACCGACGCCGCCGCGAACCCGGAGATCCTCGGCCGCTACAACACCACGCTGCACGCCTCCGTCTGGTACCACCTGGGCGTCGCCCAGTACCTCGCCGGTGACCTGGAGGGCTGCCTGCCCAGCTTCGCCGAGTCGGAGAAGGCGTCCCGGCACCAGGAGGGCCTGGTGGCGTCGCAGGACTGGCAGTACATGGCGCTGCGGCGCCTCGGCCGGACCGCCGAGGCCGAGGAGGTGCTCGACCGGTTCCGCACTGTCGACCTGGTCGACGAGCCGCACCTGGTCGGCTACGAGGGCCGGATGAAGCTCTACACCGGCGAGATCGGCCCGGACGAGCTGTGGGCGATGTGCGACGGCAACAGCCTCAAGACCGTCACCCAGGGGTACGGCCTCGGTAACTGGCACTACTACAACGGTGACGTCGACAAGGCGCGTGAGGTGTTCGACGGGGTGCTGAAGACCCGCGTCACGCACGCCTTCGCGTACCTGGCAGTCAAGGCCGAGTACGAGCGCAACCCGGACTTCGCGACCACGAGCAAGGAGAACTGAGATGGCAATCATCCGTGCCGAGATCGGCAAGCGGGACCAGGCCACCAAGGAAGCGATGATCGCCGACCTGACCGACGTGCTGGTCAAGTACGGCTCGCCGCGCGAGAACACCCACGTCCTGCTCTACGAGGTGTCGTACGACAACTGGGCCAAGGGCGGCGTGACGTACAACAACCGGAAGCGTGCGCAGGAGTCCTCGTGACCGGCGCCGTCGCGGGACCGCACGTCCTGCTCACCCCCAACCTGTCGGACCTGCTCCCGCAACTGCGGGAGCGGTTCCCGCAGTGCCGGTTCAGCCCGGTACCGGACGGTGAGCCGGTACGCGACGAGTGGCTCGACGCCGAGGTGATCCTGCGCAGCGCGATGAACGAGGACACCTTCGACGAGCTGCTGGCCAAGTGTGACCGGCTGCGGTGGGTGCAGATCACCGCGGCCGGGTTCGACTGGGTGGGCGGCGAGCTGATGCAGCGCCGCCTCGCCGAGGGGCTGCTCTACACCCGGTCGCCCAACTCCTACAACGTGCCGATCGCCGAGTACGCCATCGGCGCGGTGCTGATGCGCTTCCGCGCGTTCCCGGAGCACCGGGAGGCGCAGGAGCGCCGGGAGTGGGTGCGGATCACCGGCCGGGACTTCATCGGCAGCACGATGCTCGTCTTCGGCACCGGCGGCATCGGCGGCGAGGTGGCCTGGCGGGCCCGCGCGCTCGGCGTCGACGTGATCGGGGTGAACCGCTCCGGCACTCCGGCCGAGGGCTTCGACCGGGTGATCCCGTACGCCGAGCACATGGCCGTGCTGCCGGAGGCCGACTCGGTGGTCCTGGCCATGCCGCTGACCACCGAGAACCGCTACTTCTTCGACGCCGAGCACTTCGCGGCGATGAAGGAGTCGGCGGTGCTGGTGAACGTCGGGCGGGGCGCTCTCGTGGTGGAGGACGCCCTGGTCGACGCGATGCGGTCCGGCCGGATCGCCGGCGCGGTGCTGGACGTGTTCGAGGAGGAGCCGCTGCCGGCCGACCACCGGCTGTGGGACCTGCCGAACACCACCATCACCCCGCACACGTCGTTCCGCGGCACCGGCAACCTCCAGCGGCTCTACGCCGACTTCTGCGTCAACCTGGAGCGTTACCTGGCCGGCGAGCAGCTGGCCGGCCTGAAGCGGCAGCCCGACCTGGGGTACTGAGCGTCCGAACGAGAGGCGGCCCACCCGCT
>NZ_JAGPXV010000663.1:0-3147 GCF_018070405.1 Micromonospora sp. D75 | reverse complement strand
GGCCGGAAAACGCCTGGCCGGACCGGGTGGGGTGCTGACAGGCTGCCCGCCATGACCGCTCATGCCCTCGCCGGGGCGCTCGCCGACGAGCGCCGCCGGACCGTGTTCGCCGCGATCGTGCTCGGCGCCCGGGACCTGTCTGCCGTGGTGGCCCGCACCGGGCTGCCGGCCCGCGACGCCGCGGTGGCCGTACGCCGTCTCACCGACACCGGTGTGCTCGCCGACGACGGGGATGGGCTGCGGGTCGACGTCGAGCGGCTGCGCGAGTTCGCCCGGGCCGGGGCGGCGTCGCCGGTAGCCCCGGCGGCGAACCCGCGCGAGACGATCCTGCGCACGTTCCTGCGCGACGGCACGCTGACCCGGCTGCCCGCGCAGCGCGGACGCCGCCGCGTGCTGCTGGAACACATCACCGAACGCACCTTCGAGCCGGGACGTCGTTATCCGGAGCGGGAGGTGGACGACGCGCTGCGCCGGTGGTGCGAGGGCGGCGAGGCCGACCACGTGACGCTGCGCCGCTACCTGATCGACGACATGCTGCTCACCCGCGAGCAGGGCGTCTACTGGCGGACCGGGCCGTGAGCGGCTGGAGCACGCACGTCGTACGCCCGGAGCAGCCGGACGCGACGCTGGTGCTGCGCGAGTACATGGCGGAGATGGTGCGCCGCTGGTACGGGCGTCCGGATCGGCCCGGTGAGGTGGACGCCGCGCTGGCCGAGGACCCGAGCGACGACCTGGTCGCGCCGAGCGGGCTGCTGGTGCTGGCCCGCCGCGACGGTCGCCTCGCCGGGTGCGCCGGGCTGCGATGGCAGCCGGACTGGGCCGAGCTGACCCGGGTGTACGTGCGCACGGAGCACCGTGGCGCCGGTGGTGGAGCGGCGCTGATCGCCGCGGTCGAGGCGTACGCCGTCGGTGGCGGGGCGACGCGGATCCGGCTGGACACCCGCTCCGATCTGGTCGAGGCGCGGGCCCTGTACGCCCGGCACGGCTACCGGGAGATCCCCGCCTTCAGCAGCGGCCCGTACGCGCAGCACTGGTTCGAGAAGTCACTGCCGGCGCGAGTTGACGACGCGGCGCGGGCGCGTTAAAACAGAACCAGGAACTTGAGTCACCAAGACTCAACTTGAGACCTTGGGCCAGGAGAACCGAGGAGGCAAGAGCCATGTTGATGCGTACCGACCCGTTCCGCGAGATCGACCGGATCGCCGAGCAGTTCTTCGGCACCGCCGCCCGGCCCGCCGTGATGCACCTGGACGCCTACCGCGACGGTGACCACTTCTACGCGGCGTTCGACCTGCCCGGCGTCGACCCGGACAGCATCGACTGCACCGTCGAGCGCAACGTGCTGACCGTCCGCGCCGAGCGCCGTCGCCCCAGCGGCGAGAACGTCGAACTGGTCGCCGCCGAGCGTCCGATGGGCACGTTCACCCGGCAGCTGTTCCTGGGCGACACGCTCGACACCGACCGGCTGGAGGCCGGCTACGAGAACGGCGTGCTGACGCTGCGCATCCCGATCGCCGAGCGCGCCAAGCCGCGCCGGATCACCGTGGCCACGCCCGCCGAGGGCAACGGCCGCCGCCAGCTCACCACCGCCTGACCGTCCACACCGACGCGGGGGAGGCCGGAGCGCCGGCCGACCCCGCGTTGTCGTACCAGCGCGCCTGATCGCCAAACCATCCGCGGGCTGAGAGCCTTTCTCACATGCTTCGCCCCGAGGTGCTGCCGCGCGCCCGCACCGCCGCCCTGCCCGCCGGCCCGGCCGACGTCACCGAGGCGTGGCTGCGCAACCGGCGGCTGTCCGAGCACACCCGTGACGCGTACCGCCGTGACGTCACCGGCTGGCTGAGCTGGTGCGCCGAGCGGGGGCTCGACCCGCTGCGGGCCACCTTCCTCGACGTCAACGCCTACGGCCGGGAGTTGGAGTCCACGCCGCGCGGGCGCGACGGCCGGACGCTCACGCCGGCCACCGTGGCGCGCCGGTTGTCCGCGTTGTCGAGCTGGTACGACTTCCTCGCCAAGCTGGGCGCGGTGACCGCCAATCCGGTGTCGGCGGCGGACCGGCCGCGGGTGGACCGGGACCACTCCGCCACCGTCGGCCTGACGCCGGAGGAGGTCGACGCGTTGATCGCCGCCGCCGAGACGGACACCGGCCCGACCGCCGCCCGCAACCGGGCCGCCGTCGCGCTCCTGGCCGACCTGGGGCTGCGGGTGGGGGAACTGGTCGCGCTGGACGTGTCCGACCTGGGCACCGAGCGCGGTCACCGCAGCGTCCGCTTCGTCGGCAAGGGCGGCAAGGTACGCCGGCGCGCGCTCACCCCGGGCACCGCGTACGCCCTCGACGCCTACCTGACCGCGCGGGCCGAGGCGCAGGGCGTGACGGTGCCGGAGCTGACCGGTCCGCTGCTGGTCACCGCGACCGGCGGCCGGCTGGACCGGCATGCCGTGTTCCGGCTGGTGCGCCGCCTCGCCCAGCGGGCCGGGATCGCCGCCTGGGCGAAACTGTCGCCGCACTCGCTGCGCCACGCGTTCGCCACCACGGCCCGCTCGGAGGGGGTGCCGCTGGAGGACGTGCAGGACGCGATGGGGCACGCCGATCCGCGTACCACCCGCCGCTACGACCGGGACCGGCACAACCTGGACCGCGATCCGGCGTACGCGATCTGGGCGGCCCGCGCCCGCCGTCGCGGCTGAGCCGTCGCGCGGACCGGTCAGCCCTGCGGGCGGGGGCAGAGGCAGAACGGCTGCCCGATCGGGCGTACCGGCAGTCTGCCGCTGCCCCCTGACATCTTCGGCCCGTCACGGGCGCGCGGCGCAACCGCCTGCGCGGCGCGTTCCGGTTGCCTACCGTCGACGGTGATGGGCAGGCAGCAGGAGTGGCACCACACGGCCCGGCGGCGCCGGCCGCTACGCGCGGGCGTGCTGATCGCCGGTCTCGGCGTGGGCACCTGCCTGATCGGGGTGGCCGGGCTGGCGGTGTGGAACGCGCAGGTGGTGCTCCAGTCCGACGGGCCGGTCCGGGAGACCGCCGACGGGTTCTTCCGCGACGTCGCCGCCGGGGACACCGACGCGGCGTACGAGCGGCTGTGCGCCGAGGCCCGGGGTAGGTGGAGCAAGGCCGGCTTCGGCAGTTGGGTGCGTACGCCGCCGCAG
>NZ_JAGPXV010000662.1:0-3148 GCF_018070405.1 Micromonospora sp. D75 | reverse complement strand
CCCCGGAACGCCGCGACGAGGGCCGATCGGTCGGAAAACCCGGCGTGTCGCATGTGAGGGGCGCACGTCAGCCCGCCCGCCGGTCGGACCAGGGCACCACGGTCCCGGCGCCGCCGGAGCGGACGGCGGCGTGCACGGCCCGGGCCAGTGGCGCGCCCCAGGCCGACCGGGGCCCGCCGTACGGGGCCGGATCGCCGTCGGCCGGGCAGAGCACGGTCACCGCGTCGGTGGGGGTGCCGGTGGCGGGCAGTCCGAGTTCCCAGATCGCCTGCGCCTTCGCCTCGGTGGCGGTGGCCACCGCGTTGACGAGCGCCGCGTCGCCGAGCCGCTGCGGCACGTACGCGACGATGTTGACGGTCCCGACGCGCTGCGCGGGCGGCGCGGGCTCGGGCACGACGGCGGCCGCCTCCGGGGCGGCGGCCCAGACCGGCGTGCCCAGGCCGACGGTCGCCCAGACCCGGACGCCGCCGTCGGTGCGGCTGACCACCTCGCTCACGTCCACGCCGGTCAGCAGCCCGACGCCAGGTCCGCCCAGATCGAGGCCGTGCGCCAGCTCGGCCAGGTGTGCGGCGGGGTCGTCCCGGTCGTACGACATCGGCACCGTCGCGTTCAGCACCCACCCGCGGACGCCGATCCCGCCGCCCAGCGGAGCGGAGCCGACCGCCAGCAGCGGCGTCTCGGCCCGCCAGACCAGCAGGGGGATGTCCCACCCGGCTTCGGACCGGGTGGTCAGGAACGGCTCACACAGCACGCCGGTCACCCTACGATCACAGGAGGGAACGGGTGGCGCCGGCCCGGACCGGAAGCGGGATCTTAGCTGCTCACCGGGTCGGGCGGGTTACGCCCAACGATCAAGATTCCAGGGGTGCACCTCTGATTCCTACTCATGTGCGCCTAGACTGGCGGCGCGCGAGGGATCAGCGGACGGCGGACCCGGCCGACGGACGGCACGCGCAGGCGGAGGTGCGCGATGGACGAGGTACTGGCCCGCAGCGGGATCTTCCAGGGTGTCGACCCGGAGGCTGCCGAGGCGCTCGCCAAGGAGATGGAGACGATCGAGGTCCGCAAGGGCGAAATCGTCTTCAACGAGGGCGAACCCGGCGACAGTCTCTACATCCTCCTGTCCGGCAAGATCAAGGTGGGTCGCCGCGCGGCGGACGGCCGGCAGAACCTGATCGCCGTGATGGGCCCGTCGGACATGGTCGGTGAGCTGTCGCTCTTCGACCCCGGTCCGCGTACGGCGACCGCCACCGCGGTCACCGACACCCGGCTCGTACGCCTGCGCAAGCAGGCCCTGCGGCCGTGGCTGAACAACCGGCCCGAGATCGCCGAGCAGCTGCTGCGGGTGCTGGCCCGCCGGCTGCGCCGGACCAACGACTCGCTCGCCGACCTGATCTTCACGGACGTGCCGGGTCGGGTCGCCAAGAACCTGCTCCAGATGGCCGGCCGCTTCGGCACCCGCGACGGCGGCGTGCTGCGCGTGACGCACGACCTCACCCAGGAGGAGATCGCCCAGCTCGTCGGCGCCTCCCGGGAGACCGTCAACAAGGCGCTCGCCGACTTCGCCTCGCGCGGCTGGCTGCGACTGGACGGCAAGAGCATCATCATCCTCGACCCGGAGCGCCTGGCCCGCCGCGCGCGGGTCTGACCTCCGTACCGGCTTCTCCGGCCCGGCCCGCCATCGCGCGGAGCCGGGCCGATGCCGTTCTGCGCAGGCCGGGCCGGTCGCCTCTGAGCAAGCCGTCTCTGCCCGTCGCAGAATCGCTTGGTCCTCCGGGCCGGTGCCGCCACGCTGGGACGATGCCCGATCACGTCGCCGTTCTCTCCGACATCCACGGTGTGCTGCCCGCGCTGGAAGCAGTGCTGGCCGAGCCGGACGTGGCCGCCGCCGACCTGATCGTCCTCACCGGTGACCTGGCGGCCGGCCCGCAACCGGTCGAGGTGCTGGACCGGCTGGCCGCACTCGGCGACCGGGCCTGCTGGGTCGGCGGGAACGCCGACCGGGAGCTGGTGCAGGCGCGTGCCGGGGCGGCGTCCCCGATCGAGGTGTCGAACTGGGCCGCGGGGCAGCTCCGCGACGACCAGGTGGCCCGGCTGGCCGCGCTGCCGCCGTCCGTCACGCTGCCGGTCACCGGTCTGGGCGACGTGCTGTTCTGCCACGCCACCCCGCGCGACGACGAGGAGGTCGTGCTCGTCGACTCGCGGCTGGACCGCTGGGCGGAGGTCTTCGCCGGCCTGCCGCCCGAGGTCGGCACCGTGGTCTGCGGGCACACGCACATGCCGTTCACCCGGCTGGCCGACCGCCGCCTGGTGGTGAACCCGGGCAGCGTCGGCATGCCGTACGGGGGCGCGGGCGCCTGGTGGGCGCTGCTCGGTCCGGGCGTGCAACTGCGCCGTACGCGCTTCGACGTGGACGCCGCATGTGCCCGGATCGCCACCGAGTCCGCCTTTCCGGACGCGGCGGCCTGGGCCGACGAGTACGTCCGCTCCCGCCACTCCGACGCCGACGCGCTCACCGTCTTCGCTCCGCGCGACGGCCGCTGAGGCGTTAAAAAGGGGCCCTTCCTCTACCGCAGGCGTTAACAAGGGCCCCCTCCTTTCAAAAAAGTCAGGCTTGACTGTTTGTTTTGGCGGCGGCAGGCTGATGGCGTGTCCACCGCACCGAGCCGAGTTCCGCAGCAGGAGCGCAGCCGCGCCACCCAGGCCCGGCTGCTGGAGGCGACAGTCGACTGCCTGGTGGAGCACGGCTGGTCCGGCACCACCACGACAGTGGTGGCGGCCCGCGCCGGGGTCTCCCGGGGCGCCCAACTGCACCACTACCCCACCAAGGCCGCGCTGGTCACCGCCGCCGTCGCGCACCTGACCGAGCGCCGGGCGGCCGAGCTGCGCGCCGAGGCGGCGGCCCTGCCGGTCGGCCCGCAGCGGCTCGACGGCGTGGTCGACCTGCTCGCCGCCTCCTTCACCGGCCCGCTGTTCGCGGCCGCGCTGGAGCTGTGGGTGGCCGCGCGTACCGACGCCGAGCTGCGCGCCGCGCTGGTGCCGCTGGAGGCGCGGATCGGCCGCGAGATGCACCGGCTCACCGTCGAGCTGCTCGGCGTGGACGAGCGCAAGCCGGGCGTACGCGAGTCGGTGCAGGCCACGCTCGACC
>NZ_JAGPXV010000661.1:0-3164 GCF_018070405.1 Micromonospora sp. D75 | reverse complement strand
GAGCCGTGCGGGCCGCGGAAGCAACGGTGCCGTCGGCGTCGCTCGGGGTGGGCTGCCCGGACTCCAGCTTCGTCGCGCCCGCCTGCGCGACAACGGTGTACGAGAAGCCGGGCGGCAGCGCCAGCAGACCGGCCGGGTCCGGCACCGGTTCGCCGTTCGCCGGGGGAAAGGCAAGCCGGGCCGGGGGAACGGTGGGGGCCGGGCCGTGCGCAGCCGGGTGAACAGGGGACGAATCCCGCGTGCCTCGGCGTGACAGCCCTGGCGGTCAGGGCTCCCGCATCCGGGCTCTGAGCACGTCGAACTCGCACCCCGGCGCGTCCGGATCGAAGCCGTGCGCGATCAGCCAGCGCGACGCCACCAGGCTGCGCAGCGACCACCAGGCGCGGATCACGTCCCGGTCCACGTCGGAGCCGTAGCCGGCGAGCAGGTCGTCCAGGCGATCCTCGTGTCCGAGCGTGAGAACGGCGAGGTCGAACATGGCGTCGCCAGAGGCGGCCTCGGACCAGTCGATGACGCCGCTCACCTCGTCGCCGTTGACGAAGACGTGGGTGATCTGGAGGTCGCCGTGGACGAACACGGGCTTCCACGGCCGGAGCGCGGCCTCGGCGATCTTGCGGTTGCGCCGGACCACCTCGGCGGGCAGCGCCGCCTCGGCGAGCAGCCCCGCGCATTCCCGGTCGAGTTCCGCCGCCACGTCGTCGAGGCGGCGTCCCGGCCACGGCGGCAACGGCGCGTCGTGCAGTCGCCGGATGGCCGCACCCGCCGCCGCCCACGCCGCCGGTGACGCCTCCGACGGTCGGCCGAGGACGCCGAGCGCCGTGCCGGGTACGGCGGCGATCGCGAGCACGGGCGGCTCGTGCCAGAGGATCGTCGGGGTCGGTACCGGTGCCAGGCCCATCGCCCGCACCTCGACTGCGGCGTGCGCCGGGTCGCCGTCGACCTTCAGGAACACATCCCCGACGCGCAGCGTCGCGCGCTGACGGTGGGCGACGACGACTTCGACCTCGTCCATACCGGCCATCCTGACGAAGGTGACCGTCGACGTCGCCGCATATTGCGCGGGCCAGGTCGGCGGGCAAGCAAGCCGAGCGGGAGCGTGATCTAGGGCCCTGTGCAGCCGGATGAACAGTGGACGAATCTCGCGTGCCGAGTGCCTCGTGCCGGTGCGGCGCGGGTCCGTTAGGGTTCTGCTCGATCGCAAACGTCGGAGGGCGGACGGTGGGCAGACTCGCGGCGGCGTACCGGCAGGCGGTCGATCGGCACCGGCAGGCACTGCGCCACTGGGAGGCGGCCCGGCGGCTGCTCGGCGCCGCCGGCCCGGCGCCGGTGGGCAGCCCCGAGCTGGTCGCGCGGCTGGCCCGCCTCGGCGGTGAGCTGGCCGCCGCGGTGCCCGGCACCGCCCGCGTCGCGACCCACCCCGTTCCGGTACGCCTCGGCGCGGCGACCACAGTCGACGGCGCGTTCCCGGTGCTCGTGCCGGTGGGGGCGGGCGCGCATCTGGCGCTCGATCAGGACGCCCGCGACCCGCGCGTCGGGGAGCTGCTGCGGGCGGTGGTGGTGCGGCTGCTGACCGCCGCTCCGGCCGGCGCGATCCGGGTCGTCGGCATCGACCAGGCCGCCTTCGGCGCGGCGTTCCTGCCGCTGCGCCCGCTGCAGGACGCCGGGGTGCTCGCCGCGGCGGCGACCACCGAGGCGGAGACGGCAGCGCTGCTCGACGCGGCCGAGCGGCACGCCCGTACCGCCCAGCGGTCCGCGCCGGAGGACCGGGAGCTGCTGGTGGTGGTGGCCGCGTCCGCGCCGCCGCCCCGGGAGCTGGCCCGGCTCGCCGCGCTCACCCACGCCGGCCCGGCCGCCGCGGTCTGCGTGCTGCTGGCCGGTCACCGGCCCGCCGGGCCGAGCGCCGCGCCGCCGCTGGGCGCCACCACCCACCTGCGGATCACCGAGCGGTACACGCTCGTCGGTGACCCGCCCGGCCGCCCGTTCAGCGCCGACGGCAGCGGGCTGGCCGCGCCGGTGGTGCTCGACGGCGACCCGTCGCACGCCGCGGTGACCGCGCTGGCCCGCCGGTACGCCGAGACCGCCGACCAGGACGTCGTCACGTTCGCCGACCTGCTGCCCGCGCAGCGCTGGGCCGGGTCCGCCGCCTCCGGCCTGCGTACCGTGCTCGGCCGCGCAGGCCGCCGCCCGCTCGCGGTGGCGTTCGACGACGCCACGCCGCACTGGCTGATCGGCGGCCGCACCGGCGCCGGCAAGACGGTGCTGCTGCTCGACGTGCTCTACGGGCTGGCCGCCCGCTACTCCCCGGCCGAGCTGCGGCTGATGCTGCTCGACTTCAAGGAGGGCGTGAGCTTCACCGAGTTCGTGCCCACCGACCGCGACCCGTCCTGGCTGCCGCACGCCGACGCGGTGGGCATCGAGTCCGACCGCGAGTACGGCGTGGCGGTGCTGCGGGAGCTGCGCGCCGAGTTGGGCCGCCGCGCCGACCTGCTCAAGCGGCACGGGGTCAGCCGCCTGGCCGACCTGCCGCCCAACGCCCGGCCGCCCCGGATCGTCACCGTGATCGACGAGTTCCACGTGCTGTTCGCCGGCAACGACGCGCTGGCCCGGCAGGCCGTCGACCTGATCGAGGAACTGGCCCGCAAGGGCCGCTCGTACGGCCTGCACCTGGTGCTGGCCAGCCAGAGCACCACCGGCATCGAGGCGCTCTACGGCCGGGCCGAGGCCATCTTCGGCCAGTTCCCGCTGCGGATCGCGCTGCCCGGCGGGGACGCCGTGCTGGACCCGCGCAACGACGCCGCGCGCGGGCTCACCGTCGGCACGGCAGTGGTGAACACCGCCGCCGGCGCGCCCGGCGCGGACGCGGAGGTGCGGTTCCCCGACGCGCACGCCGCCTCGGCCGACCTGGCGGCGCTGCGCCACGAGCTGCACGCGGCCCGCCCGGCCGGATCGCGCCCGCCGTCGGTGTTCCGGGGACACGAGACGCCCCGGCTCACCGACGACTCCGCCTGGACCGCGCTGACGCCGGGCGCCGACCCGCCGTACGCGCTCGTGGGCCGCGCGGTCGACGTCGCCGGCAGCCCGGCCGGGTTCGCGCTCGACGCCAGCCCGGGCCGGCACCTGGCGGTGGTCGGCACCGCCACCGTCGGCGCGGAGGTGCTCCGGTC
>NZ_JAGPXV010000660.1:0-3172 GCF_018070405.1 Micromonospora sp. D75 | reverse complement strand
TCCGCCGGTCGGCTCGGGCCGGGACGGCGGCGCGGAGGCCGGACGGCCCAGCGAGGCAGCCGGAGCCACGGGAGTCACCGGGGCCGGAGCGACCGGCGGAGGCGTGACCGGGGCGGGAGCGACGGGTGGCGGGGCGAGCGGCCGGGGCGTCGTCGTGGCGGCCGGGCCGGAGACCGGCTCGGGCCGGCCGCGGCGCCCGCCGGGAATCGGCTCCGGGCGGCTGCGCCGTCCGGCCGGCTCGGGTGCGCCGGCCGGCTCGGGACAACCACGGTGTGCCGGCTCGGCGGCCGGCTCCGGCTGGACCGGCCGCACCGCGCGCAGGTCGGTGGCCGGGGCCAGCTCGTCGACCTGCTCACCGCGTCGGGCGGCGGCCCGGCGGCCGGTGGCGGGCGCGGGAGCGGGAGCGGTGCGTTCGGCGAGCGCGCCCACGAGCGCGTCGCATCCGGCGTCACAGGTCCGGACCGAGGCGACCGCCTGCCGTACCGTCTCGGCGACGGCGGCGGTGAGCGTCCGGTTGACGGTGGCCCGCCGGGGTGTCTCGGAGATGGCGACCCGCAGCGCGGTCACCGCGTCGGAGATGTCGCCCGCGTCCGCCAGACCCTCGGCGGCCAGCTGCGCGACCACCGCGTCGGCGGTCAGCCCGCCGTCGCGGCCACGGGCCGCGGAACCGGTGAGCATCCCCGGCTCGGGCAGCGCGTCGAGAACCGCGAGGGCGACCCGGTCCGCCGGGTCCGGATACGCGCGCAGCGCGGCCGGGTAGAGCTCGCGGAGCACCTCGCGCAGCGTCACCGCGGCCGAGTGCCGGCCGCTCGCCAGCGCCGCGTGCGCGGCCAGGACCTGCGTGTATCCGGCTAGCTCACGCGGCGCCGGGAGGGTCACCGCGGAGAGCGCGCCGGCCTGCAGCGCGCGGGCCAGCCCGACCGCGCGGCGCTCGGCGGGCGGGGACTGCATCTCCTCCAGGGAGTCGTCGTCGGCGAAGCGCTCGGCGAAGTCGTCGACCGAGTCGTCGTCGGCGATCGCCAGCGGACGGCCGGCGGCGCTCAGCAGCGAGGTGACGATGTGGTCGTCGCTGTCCGCGGCGATGGCCGCGCCGCTCGGACCGCCGGACCGCTCCACCAGCAGCGCGACCAGCTGGGCGTACCCGGCGGCCTCGTCGGCGATCTCACAGACGTGCAGCAGACGGCCTGCGTCGTCGACCACAGCGGACGTCAGCGTCGTTCCGGCCGAAGCCGTTCGGTCGGCCGGATCTGCCGAGGCCAGACCGCAGTACACGCGCACGAGCGCCACGGCGTCGTCCTCCTCCCGGGACACAGGTCTTGCTCTGCCAGAGACTGATGCTCCCCGCTCCGGGTCAGTCGCGCCAGTCCACAACCGCAGAGATCTTGCCGACAATGGTGCGCCAACCCAAACTTGCGGTTTGTGCCCCGATTTTCTTCAGCCGGCGCCGACCCAGGAAACCACCGATTCCGCCGTTGACGGAAGCCCGCAGCGCCTCGTCCAGATCGTCCAGGCTCGAGCCGGCGGAGAGCATGTCCAGCACGGCCGGTAGCCGCAGCGCGTACGCCAGGTCACGGGCGATCTCACCAGCTTCGATGAGTAGCTCGTGGTCCCATGCGTCGTGGCCGCCGCGCAGGTTCTCCACCACCAGGTCGAGTTCGTAGGTGTCCTCGTCCAGCGGGGCGATGTCGGCCGGTTCCAGCCGTTCGGACAATTCATTCCAGCTGTCCAGTTGGGACAGGTCGTTGGGCGCGCCGGAACGGATGAAAGAGACCAATGACTCCGGGGTCTTGAACAGCAGGAGCCGGCCCTTGTGGGTGAGGAAGACCGGCACCTCCTCGTCGCCCGCGGCGTCCTCGTCCTCGTCGTCGTCCTCTTCGTCCTCGGACTCGGCCTTGTCCTCGGTCGCGTCGTCGTCCGCCTCGCCCTTGCGGCGCCCCTTGGCGGCCTTCTCGGCCTTGTCGTCGTCCTCGTCGTCCTCCTCGGCGGAGAGGGCGGCGAACTCCTCGTCGAGGATCACCACCTCCTCGTCGTCCTCGGTCTCGACGACCTGGCGGCGGGCCAGGAAGGGGTCGTCCTGGTCGCGCTCGGCGACGTCGGTCGGGGTCAGCTCGCGCGCCGGCCGGTACGCCCGCAGCGTGAAGCCGGTGCCGGCGGGCAGCGCGATCTCCACCGGGTCGATCCGCACCTCGTCCCAGAGCGCGCGGTCCGCCGGCGGGCGGTCCGCCTCGACCTCGTCGGCTGCGGCGGGCGCGTCGGTGTCGTCGAGCTCGGGCTCGTCGGCGTCGGGCCGTTGGGGCGACTGGCGGGCCACGCTGACCTCCGTGTGCGTTCGGTTGCCCACCCGGCGGCGTCGCGCCGCCGAGTGACTCTGCGCACATACCCTAGTGGGCGAACCGTTGCGGCCGGGAGCCGCACCCCTTGGCGTTCCGGAGGATCGACAAGTAGCGTTGCTACGCATGAAGGCGCAGGCGCTGCACGGACACCTCGACGCGCTGCTGCTCGCCGTGCTGGAACAGGGCCCGCGACACGGCTACGCGATCATCGAGGCGTTGCGTGCCCGCAGCGGCGGGACGCTGGACCTGCCCACCGGCACCATCTATCCGGCGCTGCGCCGGCTGGAGCGGGCCGGGCTGGTGGCGAGCACGTGGAGCACAGTCAACGGCCGGGAACGCCGCACCTACGAGCTGACCGAGGCCGGTGGCCGGGCGCTGGTGGGGGAGCGGGCCGGCTGGCGCGAGTTCAGCGCCACCGTCGGCCGGTTCCTCGGGGCGGACGAACCGCCCACGGCCCCGGCCTGAACCCCGCCGGCCGGACCGGTGGGCCGGCCGCTCGGGCGGCCGACCGGCTCAGCCGGCCAACCGCCGCTCGGCGAGCACCCAGCAGCGGGCGGCCCGGACCAGTGCGAACCAGGCCGCGGACACCACCGTCGCCCCGATGATCATCGGCGGCCAGGTGAGCGCGGCGTCCCACAGCCCGACCGACCAGCCGAACAGCGCGCCGCCGGCGGTCACGCCGAGCGCCAGGGCGCCGGTCAGACCGAAACCGATCAGCCGGGCCGGACGGACGAGCCGGGGCGACCCCCACCGGGCGGTGAGCGGGCCGACGAGCAACGCGGCCAGCGCCAGCGCGGCGATCACGCCCCAGATGACGTTCAGCCCGGCGGAGAGCAGCA
>NZ_JAGPXV010000066.1:0-15172 GCF_018070405.1 Micromonospora sp. D75 | reverse complement strand
GCTCCTCCCAGGTCATGGGGGCACCGTAGCCGATCTGCGGGGCAGCGGCGGGCCCGGTGCGGGGCTAGCGTGCGGAGATGACGACCCCGTTGTACGACGACATCGCCGACTGGTACGAGGAGTACGCCAGCGAGACCTCGTCGGTCTACATGGACCGGATCCGGTCGGTGCTGGCCGGCCTGCTGGGCGAGGGCCCGGGCCGCTGCCTGGACTTGTGCTGCGGCACCGGCGCGCACGCGGCCGAGCTGCGCCGTCTCGGATGGACGCCGGTGGGTGTGGACCTGTCCGGCGGGCAACTGCGCCACGCCCGGTCGCGGCTGCCGGTGGCCCGGGCTGACGCGACAGCGCTGCCGCTGGCCACCGGCGCGGTGCCGGCCGCGGTGTGCGTGCTCGCGCACACCGACATGCCCGATTATCCGGCCGCGCTCGCGGAGGCGGCGCGGGTGCTGGCGCCCGGTGGCCGGCTGGTGCACGTCGGGGTGCACCCGTGTTACGTGGGCGCGTTCGCCGACCGGTCCGAGCCGGAGCGGATCGTGATCGACGGCGGGTACGCCTCACCGGAGCACACGCTGCGGTCGTGGAACGTCGTCGGGGTGCGGGCGCGTGTCGGCGCCTGGCACCTGCCCCTGGCCGACCTGCTCAACGCCGTCACCGCGGCCGGTCTGGTGGTGACCCGGGTGGTCGAGTCCGGCTCCGGTCCTGTCCCCGACGCCCTGGCGATCGCCGCCACCAAGCCCCGCTGACGCCTCGTCCCCGCGATCGTCCTGTTACGGGCGTTCGTCCGGGTCCGTGCCGCCACCGCTGTCGCCCGACCTCCACCGTGGTCGGCCACTCGTCCGCCCGCTTCCGGGATCCGCCCGCCCGCTCCTGCCCCCGTCCGCCGGCTTCCGCCTGCGTCGGCCCGCTCGCTTCTCCTCCGCCCACCGGTTCCGGCCTGCGTCGGGACGTCCACTGCTGGCTCAGTCCGCCAGTTCCACGTCATCCGACGGCCGCTCCCATGCCGTCCGCGGAGACCGCCCAATCTCCCACTATCCGGGATCTAGAAGGTCATATCCCGAGATCCGTGTAGATCTTGGTAGGAATCGGCCCCTGGAGGGGCCATTTCGTACCAAGATCTCGCGCTTGGCGGTCGATCATGAGGTTAGCGGCGGTTATGGAGATCGAAAACGCCGCCAACCTCATGATCAACCGGGCAGGGCAGGGCAGGGCAGGGGGAGAGACGGGGGAGCCCGGTCCGCCTGGGCGGGCCGGGCTCCGGGTGGGGCGGGGTGGGTCAGCCTGCGTGCTTGCGGCGGGCCGCCATCCGGCCGCGCTGGGTCTGGTCCAGCACCACCTTGCGGATGCGCACCGCGGCCGGGGTGACCTCGACGCACTCGTCCTCGCGGCAGAACTCCAGCGCCTGCTCCAGGGACAGCTTGCGCGGCGGGATCAGCTTCTCGGTCTCGTCGGCGGTCGACGAGCGCATGTTGGTGAGCTTCTTCTCCTTGGTGATGTTGACGTCCATGTCGTCGGAGCGGGAGTTCTCGCCGACGATCATGCCCTCGTACACCTCGGTGCCCGGCTCGACGAAGAGCTGGCCGCGTTCCTGGAGGTTGGTCATCGCGAACGCGGTGACCGCGCCGGCCCGGTCGGCGACCAGCGACCCGTTGTTGCGGGTGCGCAGCTCGCCGAACCACGGCTCGTACGACTCGAAGACGTGGTGCAGGATGCCGGTGCCGCGGGTCTCGGTGAGGAACTCGGTGCGGAAGCCGATCAGGCCGCGCGCCGGGACCAGCCACTCCATCCGGATCCAGCCGGTGCCGTGGTTGACCAGCTGCTCCATCCGGCCCTTGCGGGTTGCCAGGAGCTGGGTGATCGCGCCGAGGTACTCCTCCGGGGCGTCGATGGTCAGCCGCTCGACCGGCTCGCAGGTCTTCCCGTCGATCTCCCGGGTGACGACCTGCGGCTTGCCGACGGTGAGCTCGAAGGACTCGCGGCGCATCTGCTCGACCAGGATCGCCAGGGCCAGCTCACCACGGCCCTGCACCTCCCAGGCGTCCGGCCGCTCGGTGGGCAGCACCCGCAGCGACACGTTGCCGATCAGCTCCTTGTCGAGCCGGTCCTTGACCATCCGGGCGGTGACCTTGGCGCCCTTGACCCGGCCGACCAGCGGCGAGGTGTTGGTGCCGATGGTCATCGAGATGGCCGGCTCGTCCACGGTGATCAGCGGCAGCGGCACCGGGTTCTCGGCGTCGGCGAGTGTCTCACCGATCATGATCTCCGGGATGCCGGCCACGGCGATGATGTCGCCCGGCCCGGCGGACTCGGCCGGCTTGCGCTCCAGGCCCTCGGTCATCAGCAGCTCGGAGATGCGTACCCGCTGGGTGCTGCCGTCGGTGCGGCACCAGGCCACGGTCTGGCCCTTGCTGATCGTGCCCTGGCGGACCCGGCACAGCGCGAGCCGGCCCAGGAACGGCGAGGCGTCGAGGTTGGTGACGTGCGCCTGCAGCGGCGCGCCCTCGTCGTACGCGGGGGCCGGGATGGTGTCCAGCAGGGTGCGGAACAGCGGCTCCAGGTTGTGGCTGTCATCCGGGACCGCGCCGTCGGCGGGCTGGGTCAGCGAGGCGATGCCGTCGCGGGCGCAGGCGTAGACGATCGGGAAGTCGATCTGCTCCTCGTCGGCGTCCAGGTCGAGGAACAGCTCGTACGTGTCGTCGACGACCTCCTTGATCCGGGCGTCCGGACGGTCCACCTTGTTGATCACCAGGATGATCGGCAGCCGCGCGCGCAGCGCCTTGCGGAGCACGAACCGGGTCTGCGGCAGGGGGCCCTCGCTGGCGTCGACCAGCAGCACCACACCGTCGACCATGGTCAGGCCGCGCTCGACCTCGCCGCCGAAGTCGGCGTGACCGGGGGTGTCGATGATGTTGATGGTGACCGGTTCCGAGCCGTCCGCCGGCAGATACCGCACGCCGGTGTTCTTGGCGAGGATGGTGATGCCCTTCTCGCGCTCGAGGTCCATCGAGTCCATGACCCGCTCGGTGTTCTCACCGCGGGCGCCGTAGGCGCCGGCCTGCCGCAACATGGCGTCGACCAGGGTCGTCTTGCCGTGGTCGACGTGGGCGATGATGGCGACGTTGCGGAGGTCGGTGCGTAGCTGCATACCCTCCATACTCCTGTCTGCGGTAGCCCGGGCACGCCTCGGGGTCACCCCGAGATCGCCCGGATCTGCGTCGAAAGTGCTGTGCCGACCGTTCCAGCGACTGGCATGCTGACACCCGTGCGGGGTGTCCGATGCCTGACCTGCTGAGCTGGCTGCAGGAGCTGCCGCCCCTGCTGATCTACCTGGCCGCCGCGGCGATCGTCGCGGCGGAGACCGCGGTGATCGTCGGGCTGCTGATGCCCGGCGAGGCGACCCTGCTTCTGGTCGGCTTCCTAGCGTACGCGGGGACGCTGCGCCTCGCGCCCGTGCTGGTGGCCATGACCGCCGCCGCCGTGATCGGAGACACACTCGCGTGGCGGGCCGGGCGGCGGTACGGCCCACGGCTGCGCGCCTCGGGGGTGGGCGCCCGGATCGGGGCGCACCGGTGGCGGCGGGCCGACTCGCTGCTGGACCGGCTGGGCGGTCGCGGCGTGCTGGCCGCCCGCTGGATCGCGTTCGCCCGTACGCTGGCGCCCCGGCTGGCCGGGTCGGCCGGAATGCCGTACCGGCGGTTCGCGCCGTGGAACCTCGCCGGGGTGGCGAGCTGGGTCGGCGCCTCGGTGCTGGCCGGTTACCTGGCCGGGGAGTCGTACGAGCGGGTGTCGAAGCTGCTCGGCCAGGCCACCGGGGCGGTGCTGGCCCTGCTGCTGTGCCTGCTCGGCGTGGTGCTGGCGGGCCGCTGGCTGGGGCGCAACCCGGACCCGGTGCGCGCGCTGGCCGCCCGGGCCGCCGCGCTGCCGCCGCTGCGCTGGCTGCGGTCCCGGTACGGCGTGCTGTTCTTCCTGGTCGCGATGCGGGTCGGCCCGGCCTGGAGCCTGCTGGTCAACCTGGTGCTGGGGCTGGCGCTGCTGTTCGTCGCCGGGCTGGCCGTGGCGCTGCTGCTGGAGGCGGTGGTCCGGCACAGCGGGCTGGGTGTCCTCGACGGGCTGGTCTCCGACTGGTTCGCCGCCCGGCGTACCCCCGGGGTGGTCGACGCGGCGCAGGCCGCGGTGTCGGGGCTGCGCGGCTGGCTGCTCATCGCCGCGGTCGCCGTGGTGGCCGCCGTGGTGACGGGGCGGGGCCGGCCGTGGCGGACCGACCCGCTCGGGGTGCTGGGCACCGTCGGCGCGGCGGTGCCGCTGGTGTTGCTCGTCGTTGTCGCGGAGCTGACCGATCCGGGTGGCCCGGACCGGGCCGGTGACCTGTTCCCGACCCAGAACGCGGTGGTGACGGCGAGCTTCGGCACGCTGGCCTGGCTGCTGTCCCGCGGCGCGCGCTGGCCGGTCGGCGTGGCCGTGTGGACGGCCGCGTCGGCAGGCGTGGTCATGGTCACCGGCGCGCGGCTCTACCTGGGACTCAGCACCGCGAGCGGCACCGTCACGGCGGTGCTGCTGGGCATCGCCTGGACCACCGTGTTCGTGGTGGCGTGGGCGACCCGGGACCGGCTGGCGGACGGCGCCGAGCGGCCGGACCCGGCGGACGGCGGCCCGGCCCCACGGGACGCGCCGCCCCGGCCCCGGCGGCGCCGGTCGGCGTCTCGGGTACCCCGCGGACCTGCCGATCCTTGTTAGGGTGCGCCGACGGCAACGACGGGGGAGGTCGGATGCGGCGAGGATTCGGCAGGTGGGCCGCGGTGGCGGTGGCGGCGCTGCTCGCGACGGGCACGCTGACGGCGTGCGGCGAACAGGAACGGCCGGTCCGCGAGGTCGCCGCGGACCTGCCCACGGCGGCGCCGGCGGACGAACCGCAGGAGGCGCCCGCCGACGCGCCCAGCGAGGAGCCACCGGCGGTCGCGGCGATGGGTGGGCGGCCCAGCCCGAGCGCGTCGGCGAAACCGAAACCGGCCGCGAAGCCGTCCCGCACGTCCACGGCCCCGCTGGCCAAGCCGAAGCCGCCGACCGAGACCCAGGTGCCTCCCGCCCCGCCGAAGCCGGCGGACGAGGGCTGTAAGCCGAGCTACCGGGGCACCAAGGCCAGCCAGAGCCAGGTGAAAGCGGCGCTCGCCGATGCCGCGGCGCGCACCTACTGGCCCACCTCGGCGCCGGACATCCGCATCCCGTCGGCCCTGATGAAGGCCACCGCCTGGCAGGAGAGCGGGTGGCAGTCCAACATCATCGCCTGCGATGGCGGGGTCGGGCTGATGCAGGTCATGCCGGCCACGGCGGAGTGGATGAACCAGCGGTTCGGGCAGTCGTACGACATCGACGCCTACCGCGACAACGCCTACCTGGGCGGCACGTACCTGGCCTGGCTGACCAAGTACATCGGCGACATGTACTTCGAGTCCGACTACCGCCTCGACGCCTCGCTGTGCACGTCCACGTTGAACTCCTGCCTGCTCAACGCCGTGATCGCGGCGTACAACTACGGGCACGGCGCGGTGGCGCGGGAGGACCAGCCGCTGACCATCCCCAACCCGCAGTACGTGCGCAACGTGCGGGCGCTGATGACCGAGTGCGAGTGCCTGAGCTTCTGAGCGAACGAGCGAACGAGCGAACGGAACAAACGAACGGGCGGGGCCGGCGAACGTGCCGGCCCCGCCCTGTCCGTCCAGGTCAGTCCCGCGCGGGCACCGGCTCGGCCGGCGCGTCGACGGCGTCGCCGGGCGCGTCGGCGTCCCGGGTGATCCGGCCGGGCCACCAGAACCGGTCGCCGAGCAGGAACGCCAGCGACGGCACCAGCACGGTACGGACCAGCAGCGTGTCCAGCAGCACACCGATGCAGACGATGATGCCGATCTGGGTGAGCGTGATCAGCGGCAGCACGCCGAGCACCGCGAAGACCGCGGCGAGCAGCACGCCCGCGCTGGTGATGACGCCGCCGGTGACCCGCAGCGCCGACAGCATGCCGTCGCGGGTGCCGGTGCGCCGGGCGTCCTCCCGGGCCCGGGTGACCAGGAAGATGTTGTAGTCGACGCCGAGCGCCACCAGGAAGACGAACGCGAGCAGCAGCACCCCGCTGTCCAGCGCCGGGAAGTCCAGCACGTGGTCGAAGAGCAGCCAGGCCGCGCCGAGGCTGGCGAAGAACGACGCGATCACGGTCACCACCAGCAGCAGCGGCGCCAGGATTCCGCGCAGCAGCAGCACCAGAACCGCACCGACCAGCAGCAGGATGAGCGGCAGGATCAGCTTGAGGTCCTTGGTGTTCGCCTCGTTCGAGTCGTAGGTCGCGGCGACCGAACCACCGACCAGGGCGCCGTCGGGGGCGTCCGCGCCGTCCACGGCGGGCGGCGCGGAATCCGGTACGGCGGCCACGGCGTCGCGCAGCGCCACCACGGCCCGGTCGGAGGCGGCGCTGCCGGGCTCGGCGGTGAGCACCACGTCGATCTGGGCGACCCGGTCTCCGGCGGCGCCCGGCCGGGCCGAGGCGACCCCGTCGACGTCGGAGGCGGCGGCGAGCACCGCCGGGGCGGCCTGCGGGTTGGTGAGCACCGCAACCGGCTGGGTGCTGCCGGCCGGGAACGCCCGGGCGAGCGTCTCCGCCCCGGCGACCGCCTCCGGCTTCTCACTGAACTGCTCGGTCTCGGACAGGCCGGTGCGGATGCCGAGGCCGCCGAGGGCCAGGCCGGCGAGCAGCAGGACGGCGAGCGCGGCGACCGGCAGCGGCCGGCGGATGACCATCTCGCCCAGGCGGCCCCAGATCCGACCCTCGCGCGCGGCGCTGCCGACGCGGGGGACGAACGGCCAGAACAGGCCCCGGCCGAACAGCAGCAGGGCCGCGGGGAGCACGAACAGGGCGGAGAGCATGGCGAGGATCACACCGGTGGCGCAGGCGATGGCGAGCGCCCGGTTGGTCTCCTGCTCGGACAGCAGCAGCGTGAGCACGCCGAGGACGACGGTGCTGCCGCTGGCCAGGATCGGTTCGGCGGTGCGGCGCAGCGCCGAGCGCATGGCGGCGAACCGGTCCTCCTCCCGGCGCAGCTCCTCCCGGTAGCGGGCGATGAGCAGCAGGGCGTAGTTGGTCGCGGCGCCGAACACCAGCACGCTGGCGATGCCGGTGACCTGGCCGCTGGGCAGGTAGATGCCGAACGCGGGCACGAGGGACTCCACCACGCGCAGCGTGATCTGCTCGGTCGCGCCCACCACGAGCAGCGGTACGAGCCACAGGAACGGGCTGCGGTAGGTGACCAGCAGCAGCACCGCCACCACGGCGGCGGTGACCAGCAGCAGCGTGGTGTCCGCGCCCTGGAACACCTTGCCCAGGTCGGCGGTGAACGCGGGCCCGCCGGTGACCTCGACGGTCAGCTCGCCGGGCAGGTCACCGACCGCCTCGCGGAGCTTCTCCACCTCGTCGACCACCGCCGACGGGCCGCCCTCGGTGGACAGCGGCACCGCGACCAGCGCCACGGTCCCGTCCGGGGAGACCTGGGCGGGGGAGACCCGGCCGCCGGCGGCGAGTGAGTTCAGCTGGCCGGCGAGGCCGTCGAGCTGGCCCCGGTCGGCGCCGCTCAGCGGAGCCTGGTCGGCGCGGCTGACCACGACCAGGGCGGTCTGGGCGTCCTTGGAGGGCAACTGGTCCTGCAGCCGTTCGACCTGCGTCGACTGCCATTCCACGGACAGGCCGGTGCCGGAGACCGGGTCGGGATTGTCCGGCTTCGGCAGCCCGAAGGCGACTACGCCGACGACGAGCGCGACGGCCAGGGTGAGCCAGGCGGCGAGCCGGCCCCGGACGACGCGGGAGAACAGTGACATCGGATGCCCTCACTATTGGTCGCGGAGGATTCTCTCTGAACGAGTATCTTGATAGGCGAGATTATCCGGGGTGGTTCTATGCTGCAACCGGATCAGTTCGGGCAGGGGGTGTCGGCGAGCGGTGGCGCACAGGATGTACCGGCGACGGGACGACCCGCGCGGGCGGATGATCGCCGAGATCACCAACGACCTGCGGCGCTACTCCGTCGACGCCCAGCACATCGGGCACGCCTTCGCCGGGCTGCACGGGCTCAACGCCACCGACCTGCACGCGCTGATCGCGGTGATGGAGGCCGAGCTGGTCGGCGACCCGATCACCCCGGGCCGCCTCGGTGAGGCGCTCAACATCTCCTCCGGGTCGGTGACAGCGCTCGTCGACCGCCTGGAACGCGGCGGTCACATCCGCCGTGACCGGGACACCGCCGACCGCCGCAAGATCCTCCTGCACTACGCCGACCGTGGCGCCACGCTGGCGCAGAGCTTCTTCGGCCCGCTCGGGCGCCGCACCGACGAGGTGATGGACCGCTTCACCGACGACGAGCTGGCCGTGGTGCAGCGATTCATGGCGGAGATGGTGCGCTCCATGCGTACCCACCGGGACGAGATCCGCGCCGCGCCCCGCCGCGGCGCCGCACCCGGCCCCGGCGAGGGCGACTGACCGTGCGGCTGGTCACCCGGGCCGCCGCCGCGGCGCTGCGACTACCGGCCGCCCGCACCGGGCGGGTCACCGTCACCCGGGACATCCCGGTCCGGGTCCGCGACGGGGTGACGCTGCGCGCCGACCACTACGCACCCGACCTGCCCGGCGCGCACTGCGTGCTGATCCGCACCCCGTACGGGCGGGGCGGGCCGATCCGCCTGCTCGGCCGCCTGATCGCCGAGCGGGGCTTCCACGTGGTCATCCAGTCCTGCCGCGGCACGTACGGCTCGGGCGGCGAGTTCGCGCCGCTGGTGCACGAGCGCGACGACGGCCTCGACACGCTGGACTGGCTGCGCCGCCAGCGGTGGTGGACCGGCGCGTTCGGCATGTTCGGTGCCAGCTACCAGGGCTTCGTGCAGTGGGCGCTCGCCGCCGAGGCGGGCGACGAGCTGCGCGCGATGGTCGCCGTGGTGACCGCGTCGGGCACCCGCGACTCCACGTACGCGGGGGAGTCGTTCGCCCTGGACACGGTGCTCACCTGGGCCGAGCTGCTCCAGGCGCAGACGGTGCCCTGGCTGGCCCGGCAGTGGGAACTCAAGCGCGGTCAGCCCCGCCTCGTCCGTGCCCTGGCGCACCTGCCGCTGGCCGAGGCGGACCGGGTCGCCACCGGTGTCAC
Organism: Micromonospora sp. D75; assembly: GCF_018070405.1. NCBI lineage: Bacteria > Bacillati > Actinomycetota > Actinomycetes > Micromonosporales > Micromonosporaceae > Micromonospora > Micromonospora sp. D75. Next base: position 6,005 of record NZ_JAGPXV010000066.1, on the reverse strand, counting down.
GGTGCCGTTCTTCCAGGAGTGGCTGCGCCACCACACCCCCGACGCCGACTACTGGCGTACCCGGGTCTTCGGCGAACGGATCACCGAGGTGCGCGCCCCGGTCGCCATGGTCAGCGGCTGGCAGGACATCTTCCTGCCGGCCCAGCTCGACGACTACGCCCGCCTGCGGGCCGCCGGAGCGCGACCCCGCCTGGTCGTCGGCCCCTGGACCCACGGCAGCCCGGGGCTGCTCCTGGCGTCGCTGCGCGAAGGGCTGGACTGGCTCGACACGCACCTGGCGGGGCGGCCCGCGCCGCAGCGCGCGCCGGTGCGGGTGCACGTCGGCGGCGCCGGCGGCGGCTGGCGTGACCTGCCGGACTGGCCGCCGCCCGCCACGCCCGTGCGGTGGCACCTGCGCTCGGGCGGCGGGCTCGCCCCGGAGCCGCCGGAGCCCGGCACCACGCCCGACCGCTTCTGGTACGACCCGGCCGACCCGACCCCGTCGCTGGGCGGGCCGCTGCTCGTGGCCCAGCGGGCCGGCGCGGTCGACAACCGGCCGGTGGAGGCCCGGCCGGACGTGCTCACCTACACCAGTGGGCCGCTGCCGGAGCCGGTCGAGGTGGCCGGGCCGGTACGCGCCGAGATCCACGTGCGCAGCGAACTGTCGTACCTGGACGTGTTCGTGCGGCTGTGCGACGTGGACCGGCGGGGGCGCTCCTGGAACGTCTGCGACGGGCTGGTCCGGGTCGAGCCGGGCCGGTTCCCGCGTGATCCGTCCGGTGTGGTCGCCGTGCCGGTGACGCTCTGGCCGACCGCGTACCGCTTCGCGCCCGGGCACCGGCTGCGGGTCCAGGTCTCCGGTGGCGCCCACCCCCGGTACGCGCGCAACCCCGGCACCGGTGAGCCACTCGGCACTGCCGTGACTCTTCGTGCTGGTTGGCGAGAGATTCTCAGCGATCGTGAGCATCCCTCGGGGTTGGAGCTGCCGCTCACGCGGACACCGTCCACAGCGGGCTGATAGTCCAAAAAACCGTCCCTGAGCTGGGCACTTCTGCCTAACCGTGGTTAAGCTCGGAGCAAGTGCCCGGTGCCGTGCAGTTATCCGGCGGGGCGCGTCCGCGGATCGCACGCCATCACGCGGTGTGATTGTCGTGCCCTCGCCGGTCATCGATCGGAAGGGGATCTGCCATGACGTCGGCCCCGGCGAACCTGCTGGCCGTCCGGAATCTGTTGCTCACCTATCTCAACGTCGACAAGAAGGCCGTACGCGCCGACGACCTGGAGCCGGCGGAGGTCGGCATCGTCGGCGACCCCAACCACCGGGGCGGCTACCACTGCGGATCCGACCGGGTCGTGACGAACGACTACTCGGTGGTGGAGTCCACCCGGGACCGGTCCGGCCTGACCCTGTACGCGTCCGCGTTGGACGTCGGCACGTTCTCCGTCCGCTCCGGCGGCGGTACGCACAACCTGCGGACGTTCTCCACCTGGATGGTGGCGCAGTGCGTGGCGAACGCGGCCGACACCCGGGACATCCGGGAGATCATCTACTCCCCGGACGGGCGGACCGTGCGCCGCTGGGACCGGCTGGGACGGCGCACCAGCGGCGACAGCAGCCACCTGTACCACACGCATTTCAGCTTCTTCCGTGACTCGACAAAGGCGGGGCGTGACCTGACCCCGCTGTTCCGCCGCTATCTGACCGCGATCGGAATGATCGCCACCGCGAAACCGGAGGACGACATGGAACAGACCGACCGGCTCATCAAGGACACCGGCTCGAAGAACCGCACTGTGGGCGACGTCCTGGCCGACCTGCAGAACCTGCGCAACTGGCTGATCTCGCCGGCCAACACCACCGGGCTGGTCAACCCGCCCATGCCCAACTCGCCGTTGCAGCAGATGCTGGCGATGCTGCGCGCCTGGCCGGCGCTGGTCGCGCAGGTGAACGAGTTGTCCGGCCGGGACTTCACCGACGAGCAGCAGATCGTCTCCGGTGTGCTGGCCGGGTTGCCGCCGGAGAAGATCGCCGAGGCCATCCCGCCGCAGATCGCCCGGGACGTGGCCGACGAGTTGTCCCGGCGGTTGATCGCCTGACGGTCCGGCGCCGCGACCGCGGGTCGCGGCGCCGTCGGCCGACGCATTCCGCAAGAGCTGTTGCGCAACAGCTCTTGCGGATGTGAGACTCGGGCGCCTGGAACAGCGGACCGTCCGGCAGATCACCGACTCGCGGGTGCTCGCCGCGCTCGCCCACCCACTGCGCCGCCGGCTCATGGACGTGCTCAAGGTGTACGGCCCGTGCACCGTCGGCATGCTCGCCGACCGCACCGACCAGGCGCCGGCGAACGTGAGCCACCACCTCAAGGTGCTGGCCGCCGCCGACCTGCTGGTCGAGGCGCCCGAGCTGGCACGCGACCGCCGGGAACGCTGGTGGCGGCTGCGCGATCGCGGGGTGCGCTGGTCCAACAGCGACTTCGACGACGACCCGGCGGCCCGGGTGGTGGCCGACGCGGCCAGCTCGCTCAACCTGGAGCGGCACGCCGAGCTGGTCCGCGCCTGGCACGCCGCCCCCGACGAGGCGCACGCCGCGTGGGGAGAGGGGCCGTTCAGCACCGACAAGTGGCTGCACCTGACCCCGGACGAGCTGGCCGAGCTCAGCCGCGAGGTGATCGCGTTGTTCGCACGGTGGGCCGACCGGCCGGCGCCCGAGGACGGGCAGCGCCGCGAGCCGGTCTTCGTGTTCGCCCACGGCGTCCCGGGCCGGCCGTGACCGCCCACCGCGTTCCGGCGCCGCCCGCGAACGCCTTACCGGGGCGCGCGTCATGACCGCCCCCGCGCGCACGTCCGGGCCGGCCGCCCCGCCGCGCGGCGGGCTGTTCCGGCACCGGGACTTCCGGCTGCTCTGGACCGGCCACACGGTGAGCGCCGTCGGCAGCAACATGACCGCAGTGGCGCTGCCCCTGGTCGCGGTCGCGGTGCTCGACGCGAGCACGTTCCAGGTGGCGGTGCTCACCGCCGCGGCGTGGCTGCCCTGGCTGCTGGCCGGCCTGCCGGTCGGGGCGTGGGTCGACCGGGTCCGCCGTCGCCCGGTGATGATCGCCGCCGACCTCGCCGCCGCCGCGTTGTTCGCCAGCGTGCCGGTGGCCGCCCTGGCCGGGATGCTCACCGTCGGGCACCTGCTGGTCGTGGCGCTCGGCGCCGGCCTGGCCCGGGTCTTCTTCGAGACCGCCGACCAGGTCTACCTGCCCACGCTGCTGCGTCCCGAGCAGGTGCCCGAGGCGAACGCCCGGCTGCACGCCACCCAGACCGCGAGCTACCTCGTCGGCCCGGGACTGGCCGGTCTCGTCGCCCAGCTCGTCGGCGCGGTGACCGCTGTGGCGCTGGACGCGCTCACCTTCCTGCTGTCCGCGCTCTGCCTGCGCCGGATCAGCGCGGTCGAGGCCCGGCCGCACCGGAACGCCGGGACGACGTCGCTGCGCCGCGAGGTCGCCACCGGACTGCGGTTCGTCGTCCGCGACCCGTACCTGCGGGTGCTGACGGTCTTCGGGGCGGCGAGCAACATCGGGCTCACCGGCTACCAGGCGGTGCTCGTGGTGTTCCTGGTGCGCTCGGCCGAACTCCCGGCGGGCCTGGTCGGCCTCCTGATCGGACTCGCCAGCCTCGGCGGCGTGATCGGCGCCGCGCTCGCCGCGCGCCTGGCCCGCCGGATCGGCAGCGCCCGGACGCTGCTGGTCGCCGGCGCTCTCACCGGGCCGCCCGCGCTGCTCATCCCGCTCGCCGGACCCGGCGCTCGCACGGCGTGGCTGGTGCTCGGCGGTGTGCTCGTGAGCCTGGGCGTCGCGATCGGCAACGTGGTCAAGGGCAGCTTCCGGCAGACGTACACCCCGCACCGGCTGCTCGGCCGCGTCACGGTGAGCATGCATCTGCTCAACTACGGCACCATTCCGCTGGCCGCCCTGCTCGCCGGCGCGCTGGGCGCGGCCTGGGGGCCGGGTGGCGCGATCCGGGTGATGACCGCGTGGCTGGCGCTGACCCCGCTGATCCTGCTGGCCGGGCCGCTACGGAGACGGCGCGACCTGCCGGCCGCGCCGTCCTGATGATGCGCTGCGGCGGCGGTCGGAGCCCCGACCGCCGCCACCGGCACGTCACTACATCGGACGGACGTTGTCCGCCTGCGGGCCCTTCTGGCCCTGGGTCACCTCGAACTCGACCTTCTGACCCTCGTTCAGCTCGCGGTAGCCACTGCTCTGGATGGCCGAGTAGTGGACGAACACGTCCGGGCCTCCGCCGTCCTGCTCGATGAAGCCGAAGCCCTTTTCCGAGTTGAACCACTTGACCGTGCCGGTTGCCATGCGTCTCTCCCTGTTCAATGCGGGCGAGCGCCGGCCCCGCGGCCGGTGGTCGCCCTGTACCACCCCGACAGTAACCGTCCGGACCGCAATCCGCTGCCGGAAGCGCGCGGCGCGCCCGTGAATACGTGCCGCGCCGGGAAAATGACCCCGGCGCCGGGCGCGGCGCGGCATGCTTGCCCCGATGAGCACGCAGACGGCTCTGGCCGACCTGGAACAGGAGATCGCGGTGCCCGGCGCGGGCCCGGACCGCCTGCGACTGGTCGACACGCCGTTCGTGCCCGAGGTGCGCCTGCACCTGGCCGAGGACGCCATCCTGTGGTGGGCCCGGATGGAGGCCGCCGCCGGTCGGTCGCTGCCGCCGCCGTACTGGGCGTCGGTCTGGGCCGGCGGGCAGGCGCTGGCCCGGCACCTGCTCGACCACCCCGAACTGGCCGCCGGGCGGCGGGTGCTCGACCTGGCCGCCGGATCGGGGCTGGTCGCCATCGCCGCCGCGCTCGCCGGGGCGGACGAGGTGGTCGCCAACGACATCGACCCGTACGCGGTGGCGGCCGTCACTGTGAACGCCCGCGCCAACCGGGTCCGGGTGGCGGCCGACGGCGACGACCTGCTCGACGGCGTCGCGGGCGCCGACCTGCTGGTGGCCGGGGACGTGCTCTACGACGCCGGACTGGCCGCGCGGGTCCTGCCCTATCTGCGGCGCTGCGCCGACCACGGCGTCGAGGTGCTGGTCGGCGACCCGGACCGGGGTCACCTGCCGCCGGGCGGGCTGGAGCTGGTGGCCAGCTACCCGGTGCCGACCACCGAGCCCTCCGTCGACTCCCCGGTACGCCGGGTGCAGGTGCTGCGACCCCGATGACCCTCAGGGATCTCCGGGTCGGGTGTCGGGGGCCACTGGGGGATCATGCCCGATGTGCCGGGTGACCGGCGGGCCATAGCGTGCAGCTCATGAACGATCTCGTGGCCGCCGCCGGTGAGCTGCCCACCACCCTCCTGATGGGTCTGCTGGGCATCGTGATGCTCGCCGACGCCGTACCCCTGATCGGGGTGCTGGTGCCCGGCGACGCGGCGGTCCTCGCGGCGGTCGGCGCCGGTCGCCCGGCCGGCGGGGCCCTGACCGTCGCCGCGGTGGTCACCGGCTGCCTGGCCGGCTGGTCGCTGAGCTTCTTCGCCGGACGGCGCTGGGGCGGGCAGCTGCGGGACAGCCGGGTCGGCGGCTGGATCGGCGAGTCCCGGTGGACCGCCGCCGAGACGCTGCTGCACCGCGGTGGCGGACGGATCGTGCTGGTGGCGCCGTTCCTGCCGGTGTTCAACGCGCTGCTGCCGCTGGCCGCCGGCGGGCTGCGGATGTCGTACCGGCGGTTCCTGGCCTGCGCGGCGGCGGGGGCGACCGCCTGGGCCGGGCTCTACGTGGCGCTGGGCCTGACCGCGCGGGCGCTGACCGGGCTGCTGCCCGCGGCGCTCAACCCCACGGTGCTGACCATGGCGGTCGGGCTGCTGCTCGCCGGCCCGGTGCTGCTCGCCACCCGGCGCCGCCTGCGCGCGGTCACCGGCTGACCGCGCCCGGCCCGGCCGCCACGGGGGAGGCCGGACCGGGCGTGTTCACCAGCCGCGGGCGCGCCACTGCGGCAGCGCGGGCCGCTCGGCGCCGATGGTGCTGTCCTTGCCGTGGCCCGG
>NZ_JAGPXV010000659.1:0-3175 GCF_018070405.1 Micromonospora sp. D75 | reverse complement strand
GCCGCTGCTGCTGGTGGCCGGCGCGCTGCGGCGGGGCCGCCCGGTCGACGCCACGGCGCTGGCGGTGCTGGCCGTGCTGGCGCTGGCGGTGGTGGCGCTCGCGCCGCTGGCCGGCGCGCCGGTGGCGGCCGTCGAGCGGTGGCGTCTCGGCCTGGTCGACGACCGCCCGGTGACCGCGCCGAAATGGCGGGGACTCGTCGCCCGCTTCACCACCGCCGACGGGTGGCGGGAGGGCGCGTACCTGGCGGTGCTGGGTGTGGCGGTGCCGCTGGCGTACGGGATGTTCGGTCTGCTCGTGCTGCTGGACGTGGCGCTGGTGGCCGGTCCGTGGCTGGCCGGCGGCGAGGACCGCATCGTGCTGATCTGGGCCACTGTCGACTCCCCCGCCGAGGCGGTGCCGTACGCGGTCGCCGGTCTGCTGGCGGTCCCCGCGCTGGTCTACCTGGCCGGTCTGCTCGTCGCGGCCCAGGCGGCGGTGACCCGCCTGCTGCTCGACGACGCGCCCGGCGGGACGGCGCTGCGCGAGGTGACCCGGTCCCGGGCCCGCCTGGTGAGCGCCTACGAGGCCGAGCGCCGCCGCGTCGAGCGGGACGTGCACGACGGCGTGCAGCCGCGCCTGACCAGCCTCACCCTCCAGCTCGGGCTGGCCCGCCTCGACGTGCCGGACGGCTCCCCGGCGGCGAAGCCGCTCGCGGCGGCGCACGAGCAGGCCAAGGAGCTGATGGTGACGTTGCGCGGGATCGTCCAGGGCATCCGCCCGCAGCAGCTCACCGAACTCGGCCTGGCCGCCGCCGTCGGTGATCTGGCCGCCCGGTCGGTCGTCCCGGTCACCGTGCACGCCGACCTGACCCGCCCGGTGCCGGACCTGGTGCAGACCACCGCCTGGTACGTGGTCTCGGAGACGCTCGGCAACGTGGCCCGGCAGTCCGGGGCGACCCGGGCGCAGGGGCGCCTGATCCGCGACGAACGACTGCTGGTGGTGGAGGTGCGCGCCGACGGCCGGGGCGGCGCCGACCCGGCGCGCGGCACCGGTCTGACCGGGCTCGCGGACCGGGTGGCGGCGGTGGACGGGCGGCTGCTGCTGTCCAGCCCGCCCGGTGGGCCTACCCTCGTGCGGGTGGAGCTGCCGTGCCGTCCGTGATCCGGGTCGTCCTGGCCGAGGACGAGGTGCTGCTCCGGGAGGGCCTGGTGGGCCTGCTGACCCGGTTCGGTTTCGCGGTGGACGCCGCCGTCGGCTCCGCCCCGGACCTGCTCGACGCGGTCCGCACCCACCGGCCCGACCTGCTGGTGACCGACATCCGGATGCCGCCGCAGCACCGCGACGACGGCCTGCGGGCGGCGGTCGCGCTGCGCGCCGAACGCCCGGACCTCGCCGTGGTGGTGCTCAGCCAGCACGTGCAGAGCGGGTACGCCGCCGCGCTGCTCGACAGCGGCGACGGCAACCGGGTCGGCTACCTGCTCAAGGACCGGGTGGCGGACGTCGAGGAGTTCGCCGCGACGCTGCGCCGGGTGGCGGCCGGCGGCACCGCCGTCGACCCGGACGTGGTGCGGCACCTGCTGCGCCGCCCGCGCGACCCGCTCGGCGCGCTGTCCCCCCGTGAACGGGAGGTGCTGGGCCTGGTCGCCGAGGGCCACTCCAACAGCGCGATCGCGGCGCGGCTGCACGTGACCGAGGCGGCGATCGGCAAGCACGTGGGCAACATCCTGGCCAAGCTCGGCCTGCCGCCGGACGAGGACACCAACCGGCGGGTGCTGGCAGTGCTCGCCCACCTGCGCGCGGCGGGCTGACCGGGCGCTACAGGCTCATCGGCGCGGGGTCGGTGGCCAGTGCCCGGAACCGCTCGCGCGGGTCGGGCACCAGCCGCCGTTCGGCGAGGTCGAGCAGGCCGCCGACGCCGGACACCGAGGCGACGGGGGTGCCGTCCGCGCGGGTGAACTCCTGGCCGATCCGGAACGTCTTGCCCTCGCCCCAGTGGAACTCGCAGGTCACGTCGACCTCGTCGCCGCCGCGCAGCTCCCGCAGGTAACGCACAGTCACCTCCAGCGCGACCGGTCCGACGCCGCCGGCGATCAGCCGGTCCTGGCCGATGCCGGAGGCGCGCAGGCACTCCCAGCGGGCGTGCTCGGCGTACTGGAGGTAGACCGCCTGGTTGAGGTGCCCCTGCGTGTCGAGTTCGTAGCCGCGCACGGTGACGCGCACCCGGAACGGATCTGCCATGCCGGCAGCCTAACCAGCGGCGCGGCGGTAATCGGCGTGCGGTCCGGGCCGCGCGGCTCTAGCCTCCCCGGCGTGACTCTGGAGATCGTGACCCTGGCGCAGCGGCCCGACCTGGCGCCGCTGCTCGACACCGACTTCGACGGCGCTTGGCCGCCGTTCATGCTCTGGGATCCGATGGGCGCGCTCTACTACGGCGTCGCACACGAGACGTACCCCGAGTTCGTCTTCGCCGCCGTCGACCCGGCCGAGCCGGGCCGGGCCGTCGCCCGGGGCTACGCGGCGCCGTTGCGCTGGACCGAGGACGAGCTGCCCGACGGCGGCTGGGATCGGGTGATCCAGCGGGCCACGCTCGGCCGGCTCACCGGGTCCACCCCCAACCTGGTGTCCGCGCTGGAGATCTGCGTGCGCCCGGACCGGCGCGGCGGCGGGGTGTCCGGGCTGATGCTCGACGCCATGCGCGCGGCGGTGGCCCGCGCCGGGTTCGACACGCTGGTGGCGCCGGTGCGCCCGAACGGCAAGGCCGCCGCCCCGGACGTGCCGATGACCGAGTACGCGGCCCGCCGCCGCCCCGACGGTCTGCCGGCCGATCCGTGGCTGCGGGTGCACGTGCGGGCGGGCGGCGTGATCGAGCGGGTCGCGCCCCGGTCGATGACGGTGACCGGGACGCTCGCGGACTGGCGGCGCTGGACCGGGCTGCCGTTCGACACCTCCGGGCCGGTGCGGGTGCCTGGTGCGTTGACGCCGGTGCTCGTCGACGTCGACCACGACCACGCCGCGTACGTGGAGCCCAACGTGTGGGTGCGTCACCGGCTCTGACCGGTCGTCAGGCCGGCCAGGCGTGACCGATCCCGTCGAGCAGCAGGACCACGCCCTCGGTGGCCGCCTCCCGGTCCCGGGAGATCTCCCGGTACTCCGGCGAGGTGGACCAGCGCTCGAAGTCCTCCCGGCTGTCGAACG
>NZ_JAGPXV010000658.1:0-3206 GCF_018070405.1 Micromonospora sp. D75 | reverse complement strand
AGATCGCCGAGGTCGGCTCCGGCGCGCACCACGGGACCGGCGAGCACTTCGTGGTCGAGGCGGACGAGAGCGACCGCTCCTTCCTCATCTACCGCCCGTTCGTGTCGATCATCACGAACATCGAGGCGGATCACCTCAACACCTACGGCGACCTGGCCACGCTGGAGGCGGCGTTCGCCGAGTTCGCCCGGCTCACCGACCCGGCGGGGTTCGTGGTCACCTGCGCCGACGACCCGGGCGGGCGGCGGCTGGCCGAGACGCTGCGCGCCGAGGGCCGCCGGGTCTGGACGTACGGCGAGTCCGCCGACGCGGACCTGCGGATGAGCGACGTCGTCTCGTCCGCGCACGGGGTGCGCTATCAGGCCGAGATCGAGGGCCGGGCGTTCGGCGAGTTCCGGCTGCCCGTACCGGGGCGGCACATGGCGCTCAACAGCGCCGCCGCGGTGCTCGCCGCGTACCTGCTGGAGCTGCCGGTCCCGGCGGCGGAGGCCGCGCTCGGCGCGTTCCCCGGCGTGCGGCGCCGCTTCGAGCGCAAGGGCGTCGCCGACGGCGTGCTGGTCTACGACGAGTACGCCTACCACCCGACCTCGATGACGTTGGCGCTGCAGACGCTGCGCGAGGTGGCCGGCGACGGCCGGCTGATCGTGGTGTTCCAGCCGTACCGGCTCTACCGGACCCGGGACAACCAGGCGGAGATCGCCGCCGCCCTCGGCATCGCCGACGAGGTGGTGCTGCTGGAGGTGTTCGGTCCCGGCGAGACGCGCCGCCCCGGCGAGGGCTCGGCCGCGCTGATCCAGGACGTGCCGCTGCCGGACGAGCGCAAGGTGTTCGTCGAGGCGTGGGACGACGTGCCGGCCGAGGTGGCCCGCCGGGCCCGGGCCGGCGACGTGGTGGTGACCATGGGCGCGCCGCCGATCTCGCTGATGGGTGACCAGTTGCTCGACGCCCTGCTGGCCCGCTCCGGCGGCACGGGGCTGGACGCCGGCGTCGGCCCGGACGGCGCGGCGGCCACCGCCGGATGAGTCCCGGTCCGGCCCGCGGCCGTACCCCCGGCCCGGACGGCGGAGGTGGCCGGCGCAGCCCGGTGCGGCGCTGGCAGCTCGTGCGGGCCAACGCGGACGCCGTGCCGCCGTCGGCCCGCCGGTTCATGGCCCGGGCCCGGCAGCGGCGGATGCGGGCCGCGCTGCCGTGGGCGGTCGCCGCCGCGGTGCTCGCCGTCGCGGGCCTGGTGGCGTGGACGGTGCTCGGCACCGGCCTGTTCGGCGTGCGCGAGGTGCGGGTGGTCGGCGCGCGGCTGGTCACGCCGGTGCAGATCCGCGACGCCGCGGCGGTGCCGGACAACGAGCCGCTGGCCCGGGTGGACCTGGCCGCGACCGCCCGCCGGGTCGGCACGCTGCCGCCGGTGGCCAGCGCCACGGTCGAGCGGGAGTGGCCGGGCACGCTGGTGATCCGGGTGCGGGAGCGCACCGCGGTGGCGGCGGTGCCGCAGGGCGACGGGTTCGTGGTGGTGGACGGCTCGGGCGTGGTCTTCCAGCGCCTGGACCGGGCGCCGGACGGGTTGCCGCTGGTCAAGGTGGCCCGGCCGGGCCCGGACGATCCGGGTACGCGGGCCGGGCTGGCGGTGCTCGCCGCGCTGGGGGAGAAGCTGCGCGCGGAGCTGGTCGCGGTGGACGTGGCCGGCCTGGCCCGGATCACGTTGCAGCTGCGCGGCGAGCGTCAGGTGTTCTGGGGCGACGCCTCCCGGGGCGCGGACAAGTCCACCGTGGCGACCGCGTTGCTGAGCCGCAAGGCGGACCGGATCGACGTCAGCGCGCCAGACGTGGTCACGTTCGAGTGACCCGCGGCTCAGCGAGCGGACGCTGTGTCCCCTGTCGCTCGGTCGCGACACGCCGGAACAGGTCCTTGGCTCCTGGCGCGGCGGCGCATACGTTGCCCCGAAGAGATCAGTGGTTGACATAACTCTAAGCCTCTAGTAGAGGGTGAGGGTTCAGCCGTCGGAGGCCGCTGATCCGGCCAAGCCGTGTGGGGTCGGCCCATGCCAATCTCGAAGGGAAAGGACCGGAGATGACACCTCCGCACAACTACCTGGCGGTCATCAAGGTCGTCGGCATCGGGGGCGGCGGAGTCAACGCCGTCAACCGGATGATCGAGGTTGGGCTCAAGGGCGTCGAGTTCATCGCGATCAACACCGACGCGCAGGCGTTGCTGATGAGCGACGCCGACGTCAAGCTCGACGTGGGCCGGGAGCTGACCCGGGGACTGGGCGCGGGCGCCAACCCGGACGTCGGCAAGAACGCCGCCGAGGACCACCGCGACGAGATCGAAGAGGTCCTCAAGGGCGCCGACATGGTGTTCGTGACCTGCGGCGAGGGCGGCGGCACCGGCACCGGCGGCGCGCCGGTCGTGGCGAACATCGCCCGCAAGCTCGGCGCGCTCACCATCGGCGTGGTGACCCGGCCGTTCTCGTTCGAGGGCAAGCGCCGGCAGGTCCAGGCCGAGGCGGGCATCGAGGAGCTGCGCAACCAGTGCGACACGCTCATCGTGATCCCGAACGACCGGCTGCTCGCGCTCGGTGACCGCAACATCTCCATGATGGACGCGTTCCGCACGGCGGACCAGGTGCTTCTCTCCGGTGTCCAGGGCATCACCGACCTGATCACCACGCCGGGTCTGATCAACCTGGACTTCGCCGACGTGAAGAGCGTGATGAGCGGCGCGGGCAGCGCGCTCATGGGCATCGGCAGCGCCCGGGGCGAGAACCGCGCCGTCGAGGCGGCCGAGGCGGCCATCTCCAGCCCGCTGCTGGAGCAGAGCATGGACGGCGCGCGCGGTGTGCTGCTGTCCATCGCCGGCGGGTCGGACCTCGGCCTGTTCGAGATCAACGACGCGGCGCAGCTGGTCACCGACGCGGCCCACCCGGACGCGAACATCATCTTCGGCGCGGTCATCGACGACGCGCTCGGCGACGAGGTCCGGGTCACCGTGATCGCGGCGGGCTTCGACGGGGGCGCGCCCGCGTACAAGGCGGTCGAGCCGCCGCGCAAGAGCAACCAGAACCCGCCGGCCCAGCCGAACGCGCCGGTGAGCCCGCCGGCCACCATGCCGGCGCCGCAGCAGCCGTCGCGGCGGGTGCTCTTCGACGACGTCGATGTGCCCGACTTCCTCAAGAACGGGTCCTGAGCCGCGCCGATGACGGAGTCACAGAC
>NZ_JAGPXV010000657.1:0-3211 GCF_018070405.1 Micromonospora sp. D75 | reverse complement strand
CCGCGCCCGGTTCACCCGGACGGGTCCGGACAGGAGTGAAGGCCGGCACCCCGTTGGGTCGGGGTGCCGGCCTTCAGCGTGGTCTTACTTGTTCCAGTGCTGGGCGACGAGGTCGGCGGCCTGCTGTTCCCACTGGGCGTAGTGGTCCGGGTAGGCGGAGACCTGGACGGTCTGGGCGGCCTTGGTCAGGGGCATGTCCTGCCAGCCGTCGACCTGCTTGAGGCCCTTCAGGAACGCGGTGGTGGAGTATTCGGGGTCGGTGATCTGCTCGACCGTGCCCCACCCGCTGGAGGGGCGCTGCTGGAACAGGCCCTGCGAGTCGTGGTCGTTACGGTCACCGAGGTGGCCGAGGTTCTCCAGCTTCGACTCCTGCAACGCGGTCGCGATCGACACGACCGCGGCGCGCTCGTCCATGCCGGCCTTCTTCGTCGCCGCGATGATCGCCTTGACGTTCTTGGTCTGCTCGTCATTGAGGTCGATGCGGGACTGGTCGCCCTGCACGCCGTGCGGGATCAGCTTGTCGGACTGCACCGTGGCCGTGACCGGCTTGACCGCGTGGGTGGTGTCAACGGCGTGGGCGGCGACCGGGCCGGCGAACACGCCACCGGTGAAAGCCAGACCAGCAATACCCAGGATGCTCTTGCGCAGAATCGTGTTCATGATGAGGGCTCCATTCGGGGGTCGACACACCCCCCGGGGGGACCCGGGGGTGCGTGGGCACCGTCAGGCGCTCAAGAAAGTCTCAAAGGGGGATCTCGGCTGCTCGCGGGGCGGGGGCCTCTACGCGGCGCCGGAAGGATGTCCAACGACCGTCGACCCGGCATCATTCCCGGGCCAGCTCACGCTGTCGGGCGGCGCGGGGCTCACGTCGTCGGAACCATGCTCAACGACCAGCCGGGCGGGATGATTTCCCGCGGCTCACGCCGTCGCACGTACTCAACGGCCTGAGGTCTGTTCCCACAGCCGACGCGCTCGGGGGCGCGGCCTTGCTCGGTCGTTCACCGGTTACAACGCCCCGCACCCGCCCACGATTCCGCCACCAAAGTGCCGCCCACCACCCCCAAACCCGACACCCCGCACACCACCGACCAGATTCGCCCAGCCCATCCGGGCACCTCACTCTGTGCCCCGTGATCAAGGAGTTTGCGGCCTTTTCCGGCACCCACGAGGACACAAACCCCTTGATCACCCTCGAAGAAGCCTCCCCGGGCACCCACCACAGGGTTGATCATGAGGTTAGCGGCGACATAACGGACACCAGGTGCCGCCAAGTTCATGATCGACGCGAGCGGGCAGGGCGGTGCGCTGGACGGGGGCGAGAGCGGCCGCGACCGGTCCTGCGATCTTGCAGTTCGCGCCCTCTAGGCACCCGATTTGCCCGGTTTGCGGGGCACCGAAGTGCAAGATCGCGCGCACTCAGGGGGCCTGGGGTCGGGGATCTTGGAGTTGTGGTGCCTCGCGAAGAGTGCGAAGCCGGGCATCCTGGGCGCCACAACTCCAAGATCGACGAGAACATGGGAGAACTGCGGGGAGGCGGGGGACGGGAGCGGGAGGACGAGGGAGCGCGGGTCAGCGGCGGCCGTGGCGGGCTCGTAGGTAGTCGGACACCACGTACTCGCCCAGGTCGTCCAGGTCGGGGGTGAACATCCGGCCACCAGAGCGCCGCGCCACCGCGTCCACGAACCGGCGCAGCCCCGGATCGTCGCCCAGCATGAACAGGTTGAGCGTCGCGCCGTACCGGGTCAGCCGGTCCACCTCCCGGATCGTCGCCGAGATGGTCTCCGGTAGCGGCGGCCAGTGGAAGTACGCCTCGCCGTCCTCCGGGTCCAGGTGCGCGGTGGGCTCGCCGTCGGTGACCACGAGCACCACCGGCTCGGCACCAGGGTGGCGGCGCAGGTGCCGGCCGGCGAGCCGCAGCGCGTGCTGCAGGTTCGTGCCCTGCTGCATGTCCGGCTCCACCGCCGCCAGTTCCTGCTGGGTCAGCGGCATCGCCTCCCGGCCGAAGCCGACGATCTGCAACGCGTCCTGCGGGAACCGGGTGGCCATCAGGTGCGACAGGGCCAGCGCGGTCTGTTTCATCGGGCCCCAGCGCCCCTGCGAGATCATCGAGTACGACAGGTCGACGCAGAGCACGACAGCCGCCGACGCCCGCCGTTCGGTCTCCACCACCTCGAAGTCCTCGACCGCGAGCGGTACCGGCACTCCGGGGCCGGCCCGGCGTACCGCGCGGGTGAGTGTGCGCACCACGTCCAGCGGCTGCTCGTCGCCGTACTCCCAGGGGCGGGACGCCCCGCTCACCTCGCCGGCCGCGCCCGCGGTGCGGAGGTCGTGCTGGCCGCGCGGGCCGGCGGTCAGGTCGGAGAAGACGCGCCGCAGCGCGGTGCTCGCGAGCCGGCGCAGCGCCTTCGGGCTGAGCGTCAGCCCGTCCGCGTCGCGGGTGACCCAGCCCTGGCGGCGCAGTTCGCGTTCCAGTTCCTGCAACCGGCGTACGTCGTCGGCGGCGTCACGGCCCAGCGTGCGGGCGACCGCCTCCACGTCGACGTCGTCGAGCGTGGCGCCGGGCTGGTCCTGGTCGAGGGAGTCCAGCAGCTCGTCGAGTTCGGCGATCTCGTCGAGCGCGCCGGTGGCCTCGCCGTAGCCGAGCGGCTGGTCGCCGCGTACGCGCTCGCCGCGCTGCCAGTTGAGGTCCGGCCGCAGCGACCGCAGGTGCGCGTCGAGCTGGGACAGCTCACCGGCGAGCCGGTCGCCGAGCGACTGGCGCATCAGTCCGGCCAGTTCCTCGCGCTGCCGGTCGGACAGCGACCGCATCAGCCGCTCACCTGCAGCCGCCCGCCGGGCCAGCACGTCGATCAGCTCGTCGACGTTCCTGGGCCGTTCCGGGAAGAACTCCCCGTGCCGCCCCATGAACTCGGCGAACGCGTCGGTGGTGTCCTCCGAGCGGGCGTGCCGGGCGAGCAGGTCGTTGAGGTCGCGCATCATCTCGGCGAGCTGCCGCTGGGCGGCCGGGTCGGCGGCGGCCCGCGCCGCGTCGCGCAGCCCGGCGAAGCGCTGCTCCAGCACGTCGCCACGCAACCCGTCGAGGATGCGCTGGTAGGTCTGCCGGGCCTCGGCGCTGGCCCAGTCGTACCCGGAAAGCTCCGACACCGCGCGGGCGGTGGAGCGGGGCAGGTTGTCGAGCACGGCCTCGGCGAACCGGGCGTCGTCGCCGTCG
>NZ_JAGPXV010000656.1:0-3238 GCF_018070405.1 Micromonospora sp. D75 | reverse complement strand
ACCCGTCGCGTGCGAGGTGGACGTCACCGGCTGGTACGCGACGGTCGCCGAGCACGGGCTCGCGTACGGGCCGGTCTTCCGGGGCCTGCGCCGGGCGTGGACCGCCGACGGCGAGGTGTTCGCCGAGGTCGCCCTCCCCGACGAGGTCACCGGTGACCCGGCGGGCTTCGGGGTGCACCCGGCGTTGCTGGACGCCGCCCTGCACCCCGTCGGGCTGCTGCCCGCCGACCAGTCGGGCGGCGGTCCCCGGGTGCCGTTCGCGTTCGAGGGTGTGCAGGTCCACGCCGTCGGCGCCCGGACGCTCCGGGTCCGCCTCACCGCCTCCGGCAACTCGGTGCGGCTGGTCGCCGCCGACGAGACGGGCGTGCCCGTGGTGTCGGTGGACTCGCTGGCACTGCGCGAGATGACCGGCCTGGCGGCCGCGCCGGACGAGGCGTACCGATCCCTGTTCGAGGTCTCCTGGCAGCCCGAGCAGATCGCCGCGCCCGACGGCGCGTACGGCTGGGCCGTGCTCGGTGACCGCCCGCTCGACGGCGCGCCGCAGCTCCCGGCGTACGCCGACGTCGCCGCTCTGACCACGGCGGCGACGGACGGCACCGCCCCGGCGGCGCTGCTGCTACCCGTCACCCCGGCGACCTCCGGGACGGACGTGCCCGACGCGGTGCGCTCCGCCACGACGGACGTCCTCGGCGCGGTGCAGGCGTGGCTGGCGGCCGAGCCGCTGGCGGACTCGCGGCTGGTCGTCGTGACCCGCGGCGCCGTGACCACCGGCGCCGACGACCGCGTGAGCGACCTGGCGGGGGCGGCGGTCTGGGGCCTGCTGCGCTCGGCCCAGTCGGAGCACCCCGGCCGGCTCGTGCTGGCCGACCTGGAACCCGGCGCCGACCTGGACGCCGACCTGCTGGCCCTGCTCGCCGCAGCCGCCGACGACCCCGACCTCGGCGGGCAGGTCGCGGTGCGTTCGGGTACGGCGTACCTGCCGCGGCTGGTCCGCGCCACGGGCGCCGCGCGGACCCCGGCGACCCTCGGCGGGGGAACCGTCCTCGTCACCGGCGGCACCGGATCGCTGGGCGCCCTGGTGTCCGAACACCTCGTCACCGCCTACGGCGTGCGTTCGCTGGTGCTGGCGTCCCGGCAGGGCCCGGCGGCCCCCGGAGCCGACGAGCTGGTGCGGCGGCTGGCCGCGCTGGGCGCGACCGCCCGCGTGGTCGCCACGGACGTGACCGACCGCGAGCGCGTCGGCGAGCTGGTCCGGTCCATCACCGCCGACGACCGCCTGGCCGGGGTGGTCCACACCGCCGGCGTCCTCGACGACGGCATCGTCAGCGGGATCACCGCCGACCGGCTGGCGGACGTGCTGGCCCCGAAGGTCACGGCGGGCTGGTGGCTGCACGAGGCGACCGCCGAGCTGGACCTCGACCTGTTCGTGCTCTTCTCCTCCGTCGCCGGGGTGCTCGGCTCTCCCGGCCAGGCCGCGTACGCGGCCGGCAACGCCTTCCTGGACGCCCTCGCCGTGCTGCGGGCGCAGCGCGGGCTGCCCGCCGTCAGCCTCGCGTGGGGCATGTGGGACACCGACGGCATGGCCGCGTCGATCAACGACACCGACCGGGCGCGGGTGACCCGGGCCGGTCTGGTCCCGATGACCGCCCCGGTCGGGCTCGGGCTGTGGGACGCCGCCCTGACCCACGGCGGCGCGGCGCTGGTGCCGGCCGTTGTCGACCTGCCCGCCATGCGGGCACGGACCGCCGCCGGCCGGGTGCCGGTGATGCTGCGGGGCCTGGTGGGACCGGCCGCGAAGCGTCGCCGCTCCGGCACCGGCACGTGGGCCGACCGGCTGGCCGGCCTCGACCCGCAGGAGGCGCGTACGCAGGTGGCCCTGCTGGTGCGCGGGATGATCGCGCAGGTGCTCGGCCACGGCGGCGCCGAGGCGGTGCCGGCGGACCGGGCGTTCCGGGAACTGGGCTTCGACTCGCTGACCGCCGTCGAGCTGCGCAACCGGATCAACAGCGCGAGCGGACTGCGGCTCACGTCGACGCTCGTCTTCGACTACCCGACCCCCGCTGCCCTGTCGGAGC
Organism: Micromonospora sp. D75; assembly: GCF_018070405.1. Classification (NCBI taxonomy): domain Bacteria; kingdom Bacillati; phylum Actinomycetota; class Actinomycetes; order Micromonosporales; family Micromonosporaceae; genus Micromonospora; species Micromonospora sp. D75. The sequence goes on along the minus strand of NZ_JAGPXV010000656.1, from coordinate 1,163 downwards.
ACCTGTACGAGCAGCTGTCCGGCCAGGTCGCCGAGCAGCAGCGGGCCGTGCGGGCGACAAACGTCGACGAGCCGATCGCCATCGTGGGCATGGCCTGCCGCTACCCGGGCGGCGTGACGAACCCGCAGCAGCTGTGGGACCTGGTCGCCGCCGGCGCCGACGGTATCGGCGAGTTCCCCACCGACCGGGGCTGGGACCTCGACCGGCTCTTCCACCCCGACCCGGACAACCCCGGGACGTCGTACACCCGCCACGGTGGCTTCCTGTACGGGGCCGCCGAGTTCGACCCGGACTTCTTCGGCATCTCGCCGCGCGAGGCGATCGCCATGGACCCGCAGCAGCGACTGCTGCTGGAGGCGTCCTGGGAGACGTTCGAGTCGGCCGGCCTCGACCCGTCGCGGCTACGTGGCAGCCGGACCGGCGTCTTCGCCGGGCTCATGTACCACGACTACGCCTCCGGCGTGCAGGACCTGCCCGAGGGCGTGGGCGGCTACCTCGGCACCGGCACCTCCGGCAGCGTGCTGTCCGGCCGGGTCGCGTACACGTTCGGCCTCGAAGGCCCGGCGGTCACTGTCGACACGGCGTGCTCGTCGTCGCTGGTGGCGTTGCATCTCGCGGTGCAGGCACTGCGCGGCGGCGAGTGCGATCTCGCCCTGGCCGGTGGCGTGACGGTCATGGCGACGCCGGGCACGTTCATCGAGTTCTCCCGCCAGCGGGGCCTGTCGCAGGACGGTCGCTGCAAGTCGTTCGCGGCGTCGGCCGACGGCACGGGCTGGTCCGAGGGCGTGGGTGTGCTGCTGGTGCAACGACTCTCCGACGCGCAGCGGGAGGGCCGGCGGATCCTGGCGGTGGTACGGGGCAGCGCCGTGAACCAGGACGGTGCGTCGAACGGCTTGACGGCGCCCAACGGCCCGTCGCAGCAGCGGGTCATCCGGCAGGCCCTGGCGAACGCCCGGCTCACCACGGCCGACGTGGACGCCGTCGAGGCGCACGGCACCGGCACGACCCTGGGTGACCCGATCGAGGCGCAGGCCCTGCTGGCGACGTACGGGCAGGACCGGCCCGCCGACCGGCCGCTGTGGCTGGGCTCGATCAAGTCGAACATCGGCCACACCCAGGCCGCCGCCGGGGCGGCCGGCATCATCAAGATGATCATGGCGCTG
>NZ_JAGPXV010000655.1:0-3240 GCF_018070405.1 Micromonospora sp. D75 | reverse complement strand
GCGCGGCGACGAGGTCACTGTCGACTCCGCTCCACTCGGCCAGCGCGGCCGCGAGTTCCACCGCCTGAGCCGGCCGGGGACGGGCAGCGAGTTCCTCGACGACCCTCGGCTGGGCGACGCACCGCTCGACGAACGCCCGTCGGCAGGCTCCCCGGCAGGGCGCGCAACCGGCGGTGCACCGCCTTCGGCGGGCTAGCATCCGCACCAGGTGCCGGCGCAGCACGTACTGCGGGTCCGGTGGCTCGTACGCGACCGCGTATGGCGTGAGCGCGGAGCCCGTCGCGTCGGTCTGGTCCACAAGGAGCACTACGTACGCCTTGCGCTCGCGGGCGAGGCGCTCGAACGCGCGTAGCGTCCCCGCGCCGACGCTGGCCTTCCCGGGCAGCTCCAGGACAGTGCCGTACTTCGGCAGCAGGAGGTCTTCCTTGCCGGCGAGCTCGGCGGCGGTCGCCTCGCTCTGGGCGCATTCGATGCCGGCGACCCGGTCGATGCCGGCGACCTGCCACAGCATCATGTCTGCGGTGGTCCTCCGCCCGGTCCCGTCGCCACCCGCCAGGAGGATCACATGCTGCTCCCGGAGCCGGGCGACGAGCTGCGGAAAGGCGGCGACCTCGACGTAGCCCCGGGCCGTCTCCCGCAGCCCTTCCGGCGTTCGCTGCGACCGAAGTACGCTGATCTGCCGTCCGTCGGGGAGGACGAGACTGAGCAGCGTGTGGTTGCCGTTGACCTGGATGCCGTAGGACTTCCGTTCGCGGTCCATGCGCCAGGACAACGTGTCGGCGGTGCCGGGCTCGTCGCTGCCGCCGTCCTGCCAGCTCGTGTCCCGCGCGTCGGACTGCTGCCTGCTCGCCCCTTCGTCCACCGGCCGGAACTGGTCCATCCGCCTCCGGTAGCCGGCGCCTAGCGCCGCCGCCGTTTCGCCGCTCGCCCCTCCCGTCGACGGGGACGGTCCGGTGCTCTCCTCCGCTGTCTCCGGCTTCGGGGAGCCCGTCGCCGAGGCGGGTGGGGTCACCGGCTGAGCCGGGGCCTCCGGTTGTCCGGCTGCCGCTGCATCACCCGGCCGGGGGACGGGCTCGGCGCCCGGCGAATCGCCGGCAGGCGCGGTGGCCGGGTCGTCGGCGCTCACGCCGAGCCTCCCCCGAGGTTGATGTCCCGAATCTGGAACTGGTTGTGATCGCCATTCACCTGACTGCCGATGTTTGTCACCTCGGAGCGTTCGGGCGGGGCGGGCCGCTCGTCCCGGCCGCCGGGCGATCTGTCCGACCGCGCTTCCCGTTTCGTCGCGGCGGGGGCGGACCGGGTGTCGAACTCCGACTCCGGTTCGTCCATCGGGTCGCTCAGGTACGGCGGGTGGTGGCCGGGCACGTGCAACCAGGCGGTCGTCTCGTAATCCTTCTCCGGCACAGCGGCGCGCACGCGTCGGAACATCTCCGGCCGTGTTCCCCGCTCTCCATAGGGCACGACCTGCCGGTAGACCGCATCGGAGACGACTGCGACGACCGGAGCGTGCGGCACTGCGACGGTGGCCTCCCGGGCGACGTCGCAGTCCCGCAGCCGAGCCGCGTTCACGATCGCGTCGCCACCCCGGGGCACACCGTCGGAGTCGATCTTGACCAGTCCGAAGTCGACACCGACCCGCAGCCGCAACTGGTGCGCGTCGTTCTTGTTGCGGTTCCAGGCCAGCACACCGGCCTCGAGCCGACGGAGGTAGTCGGTGAGTAGCCAGGCCAAAGGCACGTCGGCCGGGGCGAGAGTGAGTTCGCCGTCGCCGCGCTCGCGGCGGATCCATGGCCCGGGGTAGGGGCAGTCGCGCTGCGCCTCGGCGATCACGCTCTCGGTGGCGACCGCGAGGTCGGATTGACGCGGATAGCCGCCGTCGCTGGAGCGGACTATGTCGGACGAAATTGCCGTCCAAGGGCGTGGATGTTCCACGGAAATCACCTGCTTCGGTGGAAGGGGGTCGGTTGTCACTCTGCGGTGGTAATGTCGCGGCAAGCCAGTTGATCTACATCAGGTGATGCAATTCGCCCTCGCCTCGGCGATCGCCGACAATCCCGCTTCGTCCCGGATCAGAATCGATCCGTGCCGGGTGACCACCAGTCGCGCCTTCACGAACCGCCTCAAGATCCGGTGTACCGACACCTGCGAGGCGACCACCAGTCGTGCCAGCTCGCGCTGGGTCGTGTGGACGACGAGCAGGCCGCCGTCCGCCACCGCCATGTCGCACAGGGTGCCGGCCACCCGCGTGGCCGTGTCGTACGAGGCGGCCACCGTCCGCCGGTCGGCGGCGCGCAACCGGGCGGCCAGGAGTTGGGCGAAGGGCCGGTTGGCGACGGGGTGACGGTGCAGGAACCGGTCGAAGGAGGAGGCGGGGATGTGCTGGGCAACCACCGGTCCGACGGCGACCACCGAAGCGGACCGGGGACGGTCGTCGAGATAGGCCAGCTCGCCGACGAGGTCTCCGGACGAGCGCAGCGCGATTCCGAGGGGCTCCTGACGCGGGCCTTCCACCTCGACACGGACCCGGCCGCTGGTGAGCAGCAGGAGGTGACGTCCACTGTCCCCCTGCCGCAGCAGGCACTGGCGGTCGGGAAACTCTTCCCGGTTCCCGATGCGCAGCAGGGCCATCCGGTCGACCGGGTGGAGACGGCCGAGGAAACTGGCAGTGGACCAGCGGGTGGTCGCCCTCGCGTGCCGGTCGGGCTCAGGCACCTGTCGCTCCTCTCGCTCGGTCGTCCCGGTCACAGCAGGCTCACCGCGATCAGGGCGGCCGCGAACATGGCGAGGACCGTTCCGGCGCGGGTCCAGCGGTACTTCGTCATGGCGAGCCGGCTGATCCAGCAGAGCTGGGAGATCAGGCTGGGCATGGTGTCGTGGGCGGCGCGCTCGACATGGCGCCGGACCTCCTCAGGGTCACGCAGCCGGTGCACGTGCCCGAAGTAGGCGACCAGTCGCAGCTCCGGGTCCCCGCCGGTCCTGGGCAGCAGCGCCATCATGACGGCGGCCAGGGCCAGCGCCGCCGCCAGGCAGCCTGTCCACCAGGTCCAGACCGCCGTCCCGGTCAGCCGGTGCGGCGACCAGGACGCCCCGACCAGCCCGGTCGCGAGGGCGAGCAGCGCCCCGCCGAACAGGCCGAGCCACTGGGTGGCCTTGGCGTCCGCGCGCCGCAGTTCCTCGCGAGCCTCGGTGAGCAGCCGTTCGGTGAGGCGGGTGGCCGCCGTCGGGTGGGTGCCGGTACGT
>NZ_JAGPXV010000654.1:0-3258 GCF_018070405.1 Micromonospora sp. D75 | reverse complement strand
CCCGGCGCGGGTGAGATCGGCGCCGTCGCGCGCCGCCTGGCCGACCTGCGCGACGTCACGGTGCTGCCGTTGCACGGACGGCTGCCCGGCCCGGCCCAGGACGCGGCGCTCACCCCCGCCGCCGGGCGGCGCGTGGTTCTCGCGACGGCGGTGGCGGAGAGCAGCCTGACCGTGCCGGGCGTCCGGGTCGTGGTGGACGCCGGCCTGAGCCGGGTGCCCCGTACCGACCTGGCCCGGGGGCTGGGTTCGCTGGTGACGGTGCCGGTGTCCCGGGCGGCGGCGACGCAGCGGGCGGGCCGGGCCGGGCGGGAGGCGCCGGGCGCGGTCTACCGCTGCTGGTCCGAGGCGGCACACGAGCGGCTCGCTCCGCAGCCCGAGCCGGAGATCGCCACCGCCGACCTGACCGGGTTCGCGCTGGAGCTGGCGGCCTGGGGCACCCCGGACGGCGCCGGCCTGGCGCTGCCCGATCCGCCGCCACCGGCCGCGCTGGCCGTGGCGCGGGAGACCCTGGGCACGCTCGGCGCGGTGGACGACGACGGCCGGATCACCGCGCGCGGCCGGGCGGTCGCGGCGGCGGGCACGCATCCCCGGCTGGCGCGGGCCCTGCTGGACGGCGCGCCCCGGGTCGGCGCGGACCGGGCCGCCGAGGTGGTGGCGATCCTCGGCGAGGACACGCTGGGCGGGACGGGGGACGACCTGCCCGCCCGCTGGCGGCGGCTGCGCGACGGCGTCGACCCGGCCGCCACCGCGCGCTGGCGCACCGAGGTACGCCGCCTGCGCGCCGCTCTGCCCGCCGACGACGCCGAACGGGAGCGCCTGCCCGACGATCTGGCCGCGGGGCTGCTCGCCGGGCTCGCGTACCCGGAACGGCTGGCCCGGACGCGGCGGCCGGGCGGGTCCGCGTACCTGATGGCCGGCGGGACCGCCGCGGAGCTGGCGCCCGGGTCGGGGCTGGCCGGAGCGGCGTGGCTGGCCGTCGCGGTGGCGGACCGCTCCCCCGGCGCGCCGGCCGCGCGGGTACGGCTGGCCGCGCCGATCGACGAGGCGACCGCCCGGGAGGCCGGGGCGGCGCTGCTGCGTTCCGGGCGGGAGGTGGCCTGGACCGGCGGCGACGTGGTGGCCCGGGAGGTGGACCGGCTCGGCGCGATCGAGCTGCGCGAGCGGCAACTGACCGCGCCGGAACCGGAGCTGGTCGCGGCGGCGCTGCTGGACGGGCTGCGGCAGGAGGGGCCGGGACTGCTGCGCTGGACGCCGGAGGCGACCGGGCTGCGCCGCCGGATGGCGTTCTGCCGCCAGGCGCTCGGCGGGGACTGGCCGGACGTCTCCGACGCGGCGCTACTCGACCGCGCCCCCGACTGGCTCGGGCCGGAGCTGGTCCGCGCCCGCCGCCGGGCCGACCTGAGCCGGGTGGACGTGGTGGCGGCGCTGCGCCGGCTGCTGGACTGGCGGCAGGCCGCCCGGCTGGACGAGCTGGCCCCGGAACGGCTCGCGGTGCCCAGCGGGTCGCGGGTACGTGTCGACTACGCCGATCCGGCCGCGCCGGTGCTGGCGGTGAAGCTCCAGGAGACGTTCGGCTGGCGGGACGTGCCGCGCATCGCCGACGGGCGGGTGCCGGTGCTGCTGCACCTGCTCTCCCCCGCCGGGCGGCCGGTGGCGGTCACCGCCGACCTGGCGTCGTTCTGGCGCACCGGCTATCCGCAGGTGCGGGCGGAGCTGCGGGGCCGCTACCCGCGTCACCCGTGGCCGGAGGACCCGACCACCGCCGAGCCGACCCGCCGGGCCGCTCCGCGCCGCCGGTGAGGGCTACTCCTCGACGACGTCGGCGATCACGACGGTGATGTTGTCCGGGCCGCCGGCCCGCAGCGCCAGATCGATCAGCCGGGCCGCGCAGGCGTCCCGCTCCATCTGCTCGTTGAGGACCTCGGTGAGCGTGTCCGCGCGAACGACGTTGGAGAGGCCGTCGCTGCACAGCAGCCAGCGGTCGCCCGCGCGGGGCACCATCGTCGCGTACGACGGGGAGACCTGGTCGCCCTGCAACGCCTGGGTGACCACGGCCCGCCGGGGGTGGCTGCTGGCCTGCTCGGCGGTGATCACGCCCTGGTCGACGAGCATCTGCACGAACGTGTCGTCGCGGGTGACCTGCTTGAGCACGCCCTCGCGGAACAGGTAGGCGCGGGAGTCGCCGACGTGCGCCAGCGCCAGGCAGCTGCCGGTGCGGGCGAACAGCAGCGCGGTGAGCGTGGTCCCCATGCCCTGACGTTCCGGGTCCTCCTCCACCGCCTGGCGGATCCGCGCGGTGGCCAGCTCGATCGCGCCCTGGAGCGCGGCGACGAGCGCGTCCTCCGGCGTCTCCACGTCCAGCGGGGCGATCGCGTCGATCGCGATACGGCTGGCCAGGTCGCCGGCCGCCATGCCGCCCATGCCGTCGGCCACCGCGACCAGCCAGGGGCCCGCGTGCTGGGCGTCCTGGTTGCCGCTGCGGATCAGCCCACGGTCGCTCGCTCCGACGGAACGAAGCTTCAGGGTCATGGGTCGCAGCCTGCCAGGTCGAGGGCTCGGTTGTCTGTAGGAGATCACCGACATCGTACGTGGCGCGCCGGACCCCTCCGCGAGCGGGCGCTCGGCCGAGCATCGGGCCGGATCGATTGACAGCGACGGAACGCGGTGGAAACATCGGCCTGATATTGGGAGCGCTCCCAGTTCCCGGTCTCCCCCCACCACCCCCGAGCACGGAAGGAACCTCCGTGACCCGATCCCGACGTCGGCTCGCCGCGCTCGCGGCCACCACGCTGGCGCTCACCGGCCTCACCGCCGGCCCGGCCCTTGCCGAGGTGCCGCCGGACGCCCCCGAACAACTCCGCAACGGCGACTTCAGCGCCGGTGTCTCCCCCTGGTTCTCCTACGGCACCGGCGACCTCGCTGTCGTCGACGGCCGGCTCTGCACCACCGTCGCGGCCGGCACCGCCAACCCGTGGGACGCCGGCATCGGCCAGGACGCGGTGCCGCTGATGCAGGGCGCCGAGTACGAGCTGTCCTTCGACGTCTCCGCCACCCCGGGCGCGGCCGTCAAGGCGGTGCTGCAGCTCGGCAGCGCCCCCTACACCACGTACGCGAGCGTCGACGCGACCGCCACCGGCACCTCGAAGCGCGTCACCACCACGTTCACCTCCCCGGCCGAGAACCCCACCGCCCAGCTGATCTTCCAGGTCGGCGGCAGCGCCGAGGCGCAGACGTTCTGCCTGGACAACGTGTCGCTGC
>NZ_JAGPXV010000653.1:0-3260 GCF_018070405.1 Micromonospora sp. D75 | reverse complement strand
GCCGAGGAGTTCGTGACAGTGGTGGAGACCGCGCTCGGCCTGGCCCACCAGCCGGCGCTCGACGGCCTGCCCCGGCCCCTGCGGCGCGGCGTCTCCGACTCCCCGCCGTCGCGGCCCGGAGCGGCAGCCGCCTGATTCGTGGCGCCCGGCCCCCACCGGCGGGACCCCGGGTGGCCGGGCGCCGCTCCCACACCCGGCACGCGCGTGCCGCAGCATCGACACGATCCACAGCACACGATCCACAGCACACGATCCACAGCACACGATCCACAGCACCATCCACGGGCGGGCCCGTGGCGGAAACACGACGGGGGGTTGGTCCGATGGCGGGCCGCATGGTGGTCGGTTCCGCCGCCCTGGCCGAGCTGGTCCGTCCGGCGAGCGCGCCCGACCCGGCCGGCGGCCACCGGGTGCTGCCCGTCCGGGCCGAGCTGACCGGGCTGCTGCCCAACCGTGGCCTGCGCCGGGGCAGCACCGTCGCGGTCGGCGCCGGCCAGCCCCGGCGCAGCGGCGCCACCTCGCTGATCCTCGCGCTGCTCGCCGAGGCGTCCCGGGCCGGCTCGTGGTGCGCCGTGGTCGGCGTACCCACCTTCGGGGCCGGCGCCGCCGCCGAGGCGGGCATCGCCCTGGACCGGCTGGCCCTGGTGCCCGACCCCGGGCCGGAGTGGCCCACAGTGGTCGCCGCGCTCATCGACGGGGTCGACGTGGTGGTCACCGCCGTGCCGGCGACCGTCTCCGCCTCGATCGCCACCCGGCTGGCCGCCCGCGCCCGGCAGCGCGGAAGCGTGCTCGTCCCGTACGGCCGGTGGGACGGCGCGGACGTCACGCTCCAGGTGGTCCGGGGCGTCTGGCAGGGGCTCGGTGCCGGTCGCGGGCGGCTGCGCCGCCGTGAGGTGACCGTCTCGGCCCGGGGGCGGGGCGCCGCCGCCCGCCCCAAGGAGATCAAGGTGTGGCTGCCCGGCGACGAGCTGACCCGGGTGATCCCCCGCTCGGCCGGGTTCGGCGCACCGTCCGCCGCGCCGTCGCGCCGGCTGCGCGTGGTGGCTCCGCCCGCCCGTACGCCCGCCGTGGCCGGGCCGGCGTGAGCGGCGTACCGCAGCGGACGCTGCTGCTCTGGTGCCCGGACTGGCCGGTCCTCGCCGCCGAGATCGTCGACGGGGTGCCCGCCACCGACCCGGTCGTGGTGCTGCACGCCAACCGGGTGGTCGCCTGCTCCGAGCGGGCCCGTGCCGAGGGGATCCGGCGCGGGCTGCGCCGCCGGGAGGCGCAGGGGCGCTGCCCGCACCTGACGGTGGTCGACCACGACCCGGGGCGGGACGCGCGGGCGTTCGAACCGGTGGTGGCCGCCGTGGAGGAGGTGGTCGCCGGCGTCGAGGTGATCCGGCCCGGCGCCTGCGCCACGGCGGCCCGGGGGCCGAGCCGCTACCTCGGCGGCGAGGAGGCGGCGGCCGAGCGGATCGTCGAGCACGTCGCGCAGAGCTGCGCGGTGGAGAGCCAGGTCGGCATCGCCGACGGGGTGTTCGCGGCCGGGCTGGCCGCCCGGGAGGGGCGGATCGTGGCGCCCGGCGGCACCCGCGAGTGCCTGGCCACCCGGCCGGTCGAGGCGCTCGGCCGGCCCGCCCTGGCCGACCTGCTGCGCCGGCTCGGCGTCCGCACCCTCGGCGACTTCGCGGCGCTGCCCGCCGGGGACGTGCTGGCCCGGTTCGGTTTCGACGGCGCGCTGGCGCACCGGCTCGCCGGCGGCCGGGACGACCGCCCGCTCGCGGTCCGGCAGCCGCCCGCCGACCTGATCGTCACCGCCGACTACGACGAGCCGGTCGACCGGGTCGACGCCGCCGCGTTCGCCGCCCGCACGCTCGCCGAACTGCTGCACGAGCGGCTGGCCGGGTACGGGCTGGCCTGCACCCGGCTCGGCATCGAGGCGGTCACCGCGCACGGCCAGGAGCTGCACCGGGTCTGGCGGCACGACGGCCTGCTCACCGCCGCGGCCATCGCCGACCGGGTCCGCTGGCAGCTCGACGGCTGGCTCACCGGCAGCAACGGCCGGGGCGGGACGCGCCCGGCCCGCCCGACCGCCGGGATCGTCCGGTTGCGGCTGGTGCCCGACGGGGTGCTCGCCCAGGCGGGCCTGCAACCCGGGCTGTGGGGGGAGACCGGCGCGGAACGGGAGCGGGCGCACCGCGCGCTGAGCCGGGTGCAAGGCATCCTCGGCCCCGAGGCGGTGGTCACCGCCGTGCTCGGCGGCGGGCGTTCCCCGGCCGACCAGGTGCGCCTCGTGCCGTGGGGCGACGAGCGGGTGCCCGCCCGTCCCGGCCCGCCACCCCTGCCGCCCGCCTCTCCCGCCGCCGCGCCACCGGTCCCGGCCGGTTCGGTGCGCGGTGTCGCGTCGTCGCGCCCGGTCCCGGCCGGTTCGGTGCGCGGTGTCACGTCGTCGCGCCCGGCCGCCGGGGCCGCTCCGGGTGCCGCGTCCGCCCCTGTCGTCGTACCCCCTGGGGGCCGTGCGGGGCGACGGGCCGGGCGGGGCCGGGCGATGGCCGAGCCGCCGTGGCCGGGGCGGATCCCGCCGCCGTCGCCGGCCGTGGTGCTGCCCGCCCCACTGGCCGCCGACGTGCGCGACGCGGCCGGGGATCCGGTGGTGGTGAGCGCGCGGCTGGCGGTCAGCGCGGCGCCGGCCCGGCTCACCGTCGGCGACGGGCGCCCGGCCGAGATCACCGGCTGGGCCGGCCCGTGGCCGGTGGACGAACGCTGGTGGGCGCCGGCCGAGGCGCGCCGCCGGGCCCGGTTCCAGGTGTGCCTGGCCGACGGCGCCGCGCTGCTGCTCGCGGTCGAGGGCGGGCAGTGGCTGGTGGAGGCGATCTATGACTGAGCGCCGGGAAAGATCTTGGTACGAAAGCGCCCCTCCGGGGGCCGCTTCGTACCAAGATCTCGGGCTTTTGGGTGCAGGGCGAGGCGGGCACCGGTGAGCTTCCACAACCCGAAGATGCCCTGGTCGAAGCTGGAGCAGGTGCTCTCCGGACGGGCCAAGGGCGAGCGGCACCTGCACGTGGTCGACCCGCTCGCGGTCGACGCCGACGGCGGCGACTCACCGGCGTGGAGCCGCAAGCGCCAGGAATACCGGCCGCCGCAGATGGACCGGCCGGACGGCGTGGTGCCGTACGCGGAGCTGCACGCGCACTCCAACTTCAGCTTCCTCGACGGGGCCAGCCACCCGGAGGAGCTGGCCGAGGAGGCGGCCCGGCTCGGGCTGACCGCGCTCGCCG
>NZ_JAGPXV010000652.1:0-3263 GCF_018070405.1 Micromonospora sp. D75 | reverse complement strand
GAGCCGCTCCGCCTGATCGTGGTGCCCGGCCCGCGCGTCGTGACGATGGCCGCCTGCCGCGCGTACGTCGCGACCTGCGAGGCCGACGACGTCGACCCGCAGCCGCCGTTCTGGCCGAAGTGGCGGCACTACGCGCGCCTGTTCGACGACCTCTACCAGGGCCTCGAGGACCGGATCTTCGACAGCGAGCAGCCCTGGACGCTGTTCCCCGTCCCGGACCTGCGGGTGGTGGTGGCCGGGCTGAACTCCACCATCGCCATCACCCACCGCGAGGAGGACCGGTACGGCTTCCTCGGCGAGGCGCAGTCGAGCTGGTTCGCCCAGCGGCTGCGCCACTACCAGCAGTCCGGCTGGCTGCGGCTGGGCGCGATGGCGCACGCGCCGGGGGCGCGCAGCCCGTACGCCGACGAGGTGCCCCCGGACCCGGTGTCGCTGCGCGACCGCGGCGCGGTCAACCGGCTGGTCGGCCCGATGCTCAACCTGCTGCTCTCCGACGCCGCGCCGTCGGCCCGGGTCGACCCGGTGGTGCCGCTGGCCGCCGCGCCCCGCGACGGCCGGGCGCAGGTGCTGCGGCTCGGCGGCGACGGGATGACCCGCTGGGTGCTCGGCCGCGACGACCGCCTCGACTCCGGGGCGCTGACGGCGGTGAACTGGCCGCACGCCGAGGCGACGTTCGGCGCGGCCGGCCCGGCCCAGGTGCCCGACCCGCGCCGCCCGGTGGCCGTCGAGGGGGCCACCCAGGGCGTGGCGGTCACCGCCGCCCCGGTGCAGCGCCTGCTGGACCGGCTCGCCGAGGTCTGCGAGGCCCGCTACGACCGGGTGGTGGTACGCCGCGTCGACACCGACCCGCCGCACCTCTACATCAGCTACCGCTCCGACGGCGTGGTCCGCCAGCAGCGGGTCGGCGCGCACGTGGGCACCCCCACCGCCGCCGACGTGGACGTCTTCGCCCGCCGGGTGCACGCCACCGATCCGGACATCGCCTCCGAACTGGTCTACGACGGTGACCGGGTGCCGCGCGGGCTGGCCGAGGAGGCGCAACGCCGGGGCGTGCGCGTGCTGCACCTGACCGAGTTCCAGGGCCTGCTCGACCTGCGTGACTACGTCGCGGCGCAGACCGCGCGGCTGCAGGCCGACCGCCTCTACCCGCCCGGGCAGTACGTGCCGCAGCGCTACCGCCATCTCGTCGGCGCCGACCAGCGCGTGCGCGACGACGTGGTGGACGAGCTGCTGGAGACCGTCTCCGCCCCGGACGGCCGGTTCGTGCTGGTGCTCGGCGACTTCGGCCGCGGCAAGACGTTCGCGCTGCGCGAGGTGGCCCGGCGGCTGCCCACCGCCGCGCCCGACCTGATTCCGATCCTGGTGGAGCTGCGCGCGCTGGACAAGGCACACTCCGTCGACGGCCTGGTCGCCGCGCACCTGGCCAACCACGGCGAGCAGGTGATCGACCTCAAGGCGTTCCGCTACATGCTGCGCCAGGGCCGCATCGTGCTGCTGTTCGACGGGTTCGACGAGCTGGTCGCCCGGGTCACGTACGACCGGGCGGCCGACCACCTGGAGACGCTGCTGCAGGCCGCCGAGGGCAACGCGAAGATCGTGGTGAGCAGCCGGACCCAGCACTTCAAGACCAACTCGCAGGTGCTGACCGCGCTCGGCGAACGGGTCGGCCTGCTGCCGCACCGGCGCGTGCTCGCCGTGGAGGACTTCACCCCCGGGCAGATCGAGGCGTTCCTGCGCAACCGGTACGGCGGCGACGAGCGGGCCGCCCGCGAGCGGATGGACCTGCTGGCCGGCGTGAAGGACCTGCTCGGGCTCTCCCGCAACCCGCGCATGCTCGGCTTCATCGCCAACCTGGACGAGGGGCGCCTCGCCGCGGTCGCCGGCGCGGGTGGCACGTTCAGCGCCGCCGCGCTGTACCGGGAGATCCTGGAGTCCTGGCTGGACTTCGAGGAGCGCCGCACCCAGGGCATCCCCGGCGCGCCGGTGAGCCTGCGCCGCCCCGAGCTGTGGCAGGCGGTGAGCCGGCTGGCGTTCCAGCTCTGGGAGAGCGGCGAGGCGTACCTGCGCCTGGCCGAGCTGGCCGAGTCCACCGGCCAGCTCGCCGGGCGCGCCGACTCGCGGCTGTCCGGCCCGCAGGCGGCGCACGCGGTCGGCGCGGGCAGCCTGCTCGTCCGCACCGACGACGGACTGTTCGGGTTCATCCACACCTCGGTCATGGAATGGCTGGTCGCCGAGGGCGTCGCCGAGCAGATCAACCGGGGCGAGGAACCGGCCGCGCTGGCGGTGCGGTCGCTGTCCGCGCTCGCCGTCGAGTTCCTCGGCGACCTCGCCGACCCGGCCCGCTGCACCGCCTGGACCGCGCGGGTGCTCGGCGACGAGTCGGCGGGGGAGACGCTGCGCGCCAACGCGCTGCGGCTGTCCGCCCGGCTGCGCCTGCCCGACCGGGCCGACCTGCGCGGCGCAGTGCTGCGCGGCGAGGACCTGTCGCACCGCGAACTCGCCGGCGCCGACCTCACCGGCGCCGACCTGACCGACGCGCGGCTGGTCGCCACGAACCTGACCGAGGCGCGGCTGGAACACGCCCGGCTGCGCGGCGCCCGCCTGGACCAGGCCCGCCTCGCCGGGGCGGACCTGCGCGACGCGGAGCTGGCCGGGGCGCGGCTGTTCCGTACCGACCTGCGCGGCGCGCGCGTGGGCGGCAGCAGCTGGCACCGCACCGCGCTGATCGACGTCAGCGCCGACGCGGCCATGCTGCGCGCCCCGGAGCTGCGCGGCGCCGTCGTCGCGCCGGGCCGGCCGGTCGCGCCGGGCCTGGCCCCGCCCGCGGTGGGCGTCGCCTACGGCTTCGAGGTGGGCCGGCTGCCGGTGCCGGCGGCGTACAGCCCGGACGGCGCGGTGCTCGCGGTCGGCAGCGACGACGGCGGTGTGCTGCTCTGCGACACCGCCACCGGGCTGCCGGTACGCACGCTCCAGGGACACCGCTCCCGGGTGTACGCGGTCCGCTACGACGCCGCCTCCCACCAGCTCGTCACCGGCGCGGCCGACCTCACCGTACGGCTGTGGGACGCCGACCACGGCGACGTGCGGCACGTCATCGAGGACGTCTTCACCGGCTGGGTGTGGCCGCTGCTGACCGACGGCCGCCGCGGCCGGCTGGTGGTCGGCGACGCGGCCGGCGTGGTGCGGCTGTACGACACGCGCACCGCCCGGCTGCGCCACGAGTGGCCCGGCCACGCCGCGCCGATCTGGGGCACCTCGTTCAG
>NZ_JAGPXV010000651.1:0-3268 GCF_018070405.1 Micromonospora sp. D75 | reverse complement strand
GCGGAGGACCGGCCCGGCACTGGCCGGCCGGCCAGCACGACGCCGCCGCCGATCCCGGTGCCGACGCCCAGGTAGACCACGTCGTCCGCGCCGGCGCAGCGCGCCTCGGCCAGGGCGGCGAGATCACCGTCGTCGGCGACGGCGGTCGCCGCGTCGGGAAAGAGGCGGCGCAGCGCGCCGGTGAGGTCGAGGCCCGCCCAGCCGGGGCGCCCAGGCCAGGTGGTGACGGTGCCCCCGGTGTCAGTGGTCGCCGGCATGGCAACCCCGACCGCGTCCACCGGCCCCCACCGGTCGAGCAGCCGGTCCACCTCGACGGCCAGCACCGTCAGGTCGTCGGCCGGGTCGGCGGCCCCCCGGGGCCAGCGGAAGGTCCGGTCGTACGCCGGCCGCCCGGGTGCCTCCGCGTGCAACGCGACCTTGGTGCCGCCGACGTCGATGCCGAGGACGCCGCCGTGGCGCTGCGGACCGGACACGGCCGGCCTCAGCCCAGCCGCACGTGCAGGTAGACGAGCGCCAGGGCGGCGACGGCAAAGATCACCGGCGTCAGGATCGTCGCGGCCGGGTCCTTCGCCCGGGCGTGGTAGACGACCGCGCCCGTCATCTGCAGGGCGAGACCGATCGCCGCCGCGATGCCCAGGGGCGGCCAGAGCAGGCCGAGCAGCAGCCCGGCGACCGCGGCGAGTTCCAGCACCCCCAGCACGCGGGTCAGCCCCGGCGAGACGCCGAGGTGGTCCATCCGCTCGCGCATCTGTGCCTGCCCGGTGAGCTTCGGCACGGCGGTGCCCGCGAACACGGCCGCGAGGACGAGGGTCAGGACGAGGACGGGAATCTCCACGTGAGGTCCTTCGGGAAGAGTCGGGACGTGCGGACGACCGTACCGCCGGCACGCCGGCGCCCACGGCACCGGACGGCGAGGTGCCCGGTCGTCATCGGACGGTCGCGGTGAGGGCGCGCGCGGCCAGCCGGTAGCCCAGCGCTCCGAGCCCGACGATCACCCCGCTGGCCAGCGGGGCGATCACCGAGTCGTGCCGGAAGCTCTCCCGCGCCCACACGTTGGACAGATGCACCTCGACGAAGGGCCGGGGGTAGTTGGCCAGCGCGTCGCGCAGGCTCCAGCCCGCGATCATCAGGGCGCCCGGGTTGACGATCGCGCCCACCGTGTCGTAGCTGTTCTGGATCTTACGGATCAGCGCACCCTCGCAGTCGTGCTGCTCGGCGACCACACCCCAGCCCCGGGCGGCGACCTCCTCGCCGACGGCGCGTTCGATGTCGTCCAGGGTGTCGGTGCCGTAGATCTCCGGTTCCCGCCGGCCGAGAATGCCCAGGTTCGGGCCGTTCAGCAGCAGCACGTCCGACACGCTTCACCTCGTGGGGCACGGCCCTGGTCCCGCAGAGCCTGATGACTGGTCACCGCAGTCTTACTACGCCGACGGCTCCCGGCGAACCGGCGGCGCCCGACGCACGGCGGACTAAGGGGTGGCTAGGGGCTGTTAGGGGCGGTGACCGCGTATCCGCGTCGGTTACCGTCCTCCCTGCTGAAGCGACGCCGCCGGCTCCAGACGGAGGCGTCACGTACCGCGCGGCCATCCGCTGCTCCGCTGCGCCCGGCCCGCGCACCGGCGGTCTCGGGTCGTCCCGCCCGATGGTCCGCCCAAGCCCCTGGTCTGCCCGAGTTGGGAAGTGGGAAGTCATGAGTGGTCAGCCCTCGACGGTGTCCGAGTTCCCCGAGTGGCCGCAGTACGGCGACGAGGAGCGAACCGGACTGATCCGCGCCCTCGAACAGGGTCAGTGGTGGCGGATGGGCGGCAGTGAGGTCGACTCCTTCGAGCGGGAGTTCGGTGACTACCACGGCAGCCCTCACGCGCTTGCCGTCACCAACGGCACCCACGCGCTGGAAGTCGCGCTGGAGGTGCTCGGCGTCGGCCCCGGTACGGAGGTGATCGTCCCGGCGTTCACGTTCATCTCGTCCTCGCTGGCCGCGCAGCGTCTCGGCGCGGTCGCCGTGCCGGTCGACGTCGACCTGGACACCTACTGCGTCGACCCCGCCGCCGTCGAGGCCGCGATCACCCCCCGTACCAAGGTGATCATGCCGGTGCACATGGCCGGGCAGTTCGCCGACATGGACGCGCTCGACAAGCTCGCCGCCGACGCCGGGGTGGCTCTGCTGCAGGACGCGGCACACGCCCAGGGCGCGCAGTGGCGCGGCCGGCGGGCCGGCGCGCTCGGCTCGGTGGCCGCCTTCAGCTTCCAGAACGGCAAGCTCATGACCGCCGGCGAGGGCGGAGCGGTCGTCTTCCCCGACGAGGAACTGCGCGAGCGGGCATTCCTCGTGCACAGCTGCGGCCGGCCCCGCACCGACCGCGAATACCTGCACAGCACCACCGGCTCGAACTACCGGATGAGCGAGTTCACCGCCGCTGTGCTACGCGCCCAGCTGACCCGCCTCGACGAGCAGATCGCGCTGCGCGAGCAGCGCTGGCCGCTGCTGTCGAGCCTGCTCGCCGAGATCCCGGGCGTCGTGCCGCAGGCGACCGACCCCCGCACCGACCGCAACCCGCACTACATGGCGATGTTCCGTATCCCCGGGATCGGCATCGAGCGTCGCCGTGCCGTGGTGGACGCGCTCATCGCCCGGGGCGTCCCGGCGTTCGTGGCGTTCCGGGCGATCTACCGGTGCGAGGGCTTCTGGAAGGCCGGCGCGCCCGACGAGTCGGTAGAGGAGATCGCGGCCCGCTGCCCCAACACCGAGCAGATCCACTCCGACTGCCTCTGGCTGCACCACCGCACGCTGCTCGGCACGGAGCAGCAGATGCACGAGATCGCCGCCGTGCTCGCCGACATCCTCGCCGGATGACGGCCCGGCCCCCGGCCGCGGCCGGCCGGCCGGTGCGGGTCGCGGTGGTCGGCCTCGGCTGGGCCGGGCGGGAGATCTGGCTGCCCCGGCTCGCCGCACACCCCGGCTTCGAGGTGGTCGCCGTGGTCGACCCGCAGCCCGTGGTGCGCGATCAGGCCCGCGACACGCACGCCGTCGCGTCCGCGTACGCCGACGTCGAGGACCTGCCCGCCGGAACGGTCGACCTGGCGGTGGTCGCCGTACCGAACCACCTGCACGCGGTCGTCGCCGTCCGGCTGCTGCGCCGGGGCGTACCGGTGTTCCTGGAGAAGCCGGTCTGTCTGACCTCCGCCGAGGCGGGCATCCTGGCCGACGCGGAGCGCGACGGCGGCGCGGTGCTGCTGGCCGGCAGCGCCGCCCGTTACCGGGCCGACG
>NZ_JAGPXV010000650.1:0-3293 GCF_018070405.1 Micromonospora sp. D75 | reverse complement strand
CGGCGGCGACCACGTCGGCGACGGCCAGCACCTCCCGGAACCGGGCGGACGCGTCGGCCGGGTTGCCCAGCGGCGCGCCGAGCAACACCAGCCGTCCGACCTCGGACATTTCCCCCACGGCGCGTGCTCCCTCATCGATGGTCGTACCAATTTCGGAGACGATGGACGCCACCGGGCACCCTCGCAGCCTACGATCGCCGGGTGACGAGTGCGTCGACAGCACAGAGCGCGAACCCGGACCCTTCCACCGCCGAGCGCGGCGACGGCAGCGGGGGCGGGCTGCCCGCCGCCGTGCGGCGCCGGCTCGCCACCGTCGACGACCGCATCGGTCGGGGGCAGGCGTGGCTGGCCACAGCCGTGGTGGTGGCGATCGCGGCGATCCTGCGCTTCGTGGGGCTCAGTTTCCCGCCCGGCAAGGTCTTCGACGAGACCTACTACGCCAAGGACGCGTACGGGCTGATCGACCGCGGCGTCGAGTGGAACTACAAGGACAACGGCCCCTCGTACGTGGTGCATCCACCGCTGGGCAAGTGGATGATCGGGATCGGCGAGTGGGCCTTCGGCTACCAGGACGCGGACAGCGGCGTCTCGGTGCCGGGCCACCTGATCACGACGTCGCCGGAGTTCGGCTGGCGGTTCGGCGCGGCGGTGGCCGGCACACTGTCGGTGCTGCTGCTGGTCCGCATCGGCCGGCGGATGTTCCGGTCCACGGTGCTGGGCTGCGCGGCGGGCCTGCTGCTCGCGCTCGACGGGTTCCACCTGGTGCTGTCCCGCACGGCCATCCTCGACATCTTCCTGCTGCTGTTCGTGCTGGCCGCGTTCGGCGCGCTGGTGCTCGACCGGGACGCCCGGCGACGGCGCTGGACGCGGGCCCTGGAGGCCGGGCTCGACCCGACCCGGCCGGGGCGGGCCGGGCGGCCTCCGTCCGGTTGGCGGAACTGGCCGTGGTGGCGGCTGGCGGCCGGGGTGCTGCTCGGCTGTGCCTGCTCGGTCAAGTGGAGCGCGATCTACTTCGTGCCGGCGTTCGCGCTGCTGGTGCTGTTCTGGGAGGTGGGCGTCCGCCGTTCGGCAGGGGTTCGCCGTCCGTGGCGTGACGCGGTGCTGGACGAGCTGCCCTGGCTGCTCGCGGCCGGCGTGCTGATGGTGGTCACCTACGTCGCGACCTGGTCGGGCTGGCTGCTCAGCGACGAGGGCTACTACCGCCTGGCCGAGCGCTACCCGAACAACCCGGAGCTGAGCGACACCCCGTTCATCGGGGCGCTGAACAACCTGTGGGAATACCACAAGGCCTCGTACGGCTTCCACACCCAGCTCGACGACCCGCACAAGTACCAGTCCTGGCCGTGGCAGTGGCTGCTGCTCGGCCGCCCGGTGGCGTTCCACTGGTCCGGGGACGGCAGTTGTGGCGCGCCGAGCTGCGCGTCGGAGGTGCTGCTGCTGGGCACGCCGCTGCTGTGGTGGTCGTTCCTGCCGGCGATCGCCGCGACCGCCTGGCTCGGCCTGGCCCGGCGGGACTGGCGGGCGGGCGCGATCCTGCTCAGCATCGCCGCCGGCCTGCTGCCGTGGTTCTGGTTCGCGCTCGACGGCCGGACGATGTTCTCCTTCTACGCCGCGCCCGCGGTGCCGTTCCTGGTGCTGGCGGTGGTCTATGTGCTCGGCGCGAGCACCACTCCGGCGCCGGTAACCGCGACGACCGCTACGGCCGCGCCGCCCGATCCGCAGCAGCTACGGGATCGGCGGATGGTGGGCGGGATCATCGCGGGCGCCTACGTGTTGCTGGTGGCGCTCTGTTTCGCGTACTTCTACCCGATCTTCGTGGGCCGGGTGCTGCCGTACGCGGAGTGGTCGGCGCGGATGTGGCTGGACGGCCGCTGGATCTAGAGGCGCGGGCGCCGGCACAAAGAAGCGCGCCCCGATCGCCTGCCACGGGGGAAGCGGGCGATTGGGGCGCGCAAGACAGAGCTTAACCACACTCCGGCACGGGCACAACGGGTGCGGGCCGGTCAGATTTGCGACGGGCACGCCACTGCCGAAAGGTTCACCTCCGGCATCTAACAGTGGGTCATCCTGCGGGAACATAACGGGTTCGATCTCCGGCGCCAGGCAGGAGCAGAGGGACGCCGGACCCGGATGATCTTCCAAAGTGGATCTCACTACACTTCGCCCGGTGATCAACAAGAGACGATCGACGATTGTCCTCTTCGGACTGCTGACGGCCGCCGCGCTGATCGGACCGAGCCCCGCCGGGGCCGACGACGAGACCTCCGAGCCCGTCGCCGAGCCACCCAAGGTGGAGCTGGTCCTCGACGTCAGTGGCTCGATGCGGGCCCGGGACATCGACGGGCGCAGCCGGATCTCCGTCGCGCAGCAGGCGTTCAACGAGGTGGTCGACGCCCTGCCGGACGAGACACAGCTCGGCATCCGGGTGCTCGGCGCCACCTACCAGGGCAAGGACAAGAAGCAGGGCTGCCTGGACACCCAGCAGATCGTGCCGGTCGGCCCGGTGGACCGTACCCAGGCCAAGGCCGCCGTCGCCGGGCTGCGACCGACCGGTTTCACACCGGTCGGGCTGGCGCTGCGCTCCGCCGCGCAGGACCTGGGCACCGGCAGCACCGCCCGCCGGATCGTGCTGATCACCGACGGTGAGGACACCTGCGCCCCGCCCGACCCGTGCGAGGTGGCGCGCGAGCTGGCCGCCCAGGGCACCCGGCTCGTCGTGGACACGCTCGGCCTCGCCCCGGACGAGAAGGTACGCAACCAGTTGCTCTGCATCGCCGGCGCGACCGGCGGCACCTACACGGCGGCGCAGAGCGCCGACGAGCTGACCGGCCGGATCAAGCAGCTCGTCGACCGGGCCCGGGACACGTACACGGCCACCCCGGCGGTGGTCGGCGGCGGCGCGGCGTGCCAGGGCGCGCCGCTGCTCGCCCCCGGCGTCTACAGCGACCGGGAGGCGTTCTCCGAGCACCGTTGGTACCGGGTGCCGGTGCGGCCCGGCCAGGAGCTGCGCGCCTCGGTGAGCGTCGCGCTGGACCGGCCGGTCAACCCGGACTACGGCGTGCTGCTGCGCGCCACTGCGCCGGACGGGCGGGAACTGGTCCGCGGCGTCGACGCCGGAAGCGGGCGCACCGACGTGGTCTCCGCCGGACTGCGCTGGTCGGCCGCCGAGGAGGAGGACGACGACGGCCCGAGCCCGGAGCCGAGCCCCGGCGCGGAGCAGGCCGTGCGAACCGTCTGCCTGGTGGTCAGCAACTCCTTCGCGGCCAAGCCCGGCACGCAGACCCAGCCGGGTA
>NZ_JAGPXV010000065.1:0-15329 GCF_018070405.1 Micromonospora sp. D75 | reverse complement strand
CGAGCGCCGCCCACCGGCACACCTCGGCAGACCACGTCCGACAGCACTGTGAGTTCGGTGGTCACCGGGCCAGCGTAGGCGGCGGACCGCCCGTCACGGTCCCCGCGCCGGGCGGTCCGTGAAGGCGGCGTGAAAAGTCCCGGCCCGCCCGTACCGGATCCGTCAAAGCCGTCGACCGTGCCCACCCGGCCCGGCTGGTATGGCCCGCGAGGGACGTACCGACGCGGGAGGCGGACATGGGACGAGAACGGGCGGACGGGTGCACCGGATTCCGGGTGGCCGCCGGCGCCGTCGTGGTGGTCGGCGCGGCGCTGGTGGCGGCCGGGGTGTTCACACCCGACGAGCGGCCCGGGCGGGTCCTGGTGATGGCGGGCGTCGTCGGGGCGTACGCCGCTGTGGTGGCCGATCTGCGCGCGGTCGCGGCGGTGGCCGCGCTGGGTGCGGCGGTCTTCGTCGGGTTCCTCGCCCACCGCTACGGCGAGCTGACCGGCCCGGGTGACGCCTGGTCCCAGGCCGTGCCGATCGGGTTCGCCGCGGTGCTCGGCACCGGCTACCGGCACCTCCGGTCGATCGGGGCCGAGGCCCGTCCGGTGACCCGGATCACCGCCCACGGAGGTGGCGTGAAAAGCGCGTCAAGAAACCGCCGTCGCGCGTGATGGTCGCGTCAAGACCCCTGTCGGTCCGGCGGATACGGCGTTGTGATTGCCCGGCGCGGCCGGGAGGCGGTCGCGAGGACATCTTCCGCTAGGAGAGATCAGCCGTGTCTGACGTGCTGTTCGTGTTGCTGACGGTGGGGCTGTTCGCGGCTCTCGCCCTCGTGGTGAGGGGCGTGGAGAAGCTGTGAGCGCCGTCAACGCCGTCGGCCTGGTGCTGGCGATCGGGTTGGGCGTGTTCCTGGTCGTCGCCCTGCTGTTCCCGGAGCGCTTCTGATGAGCATGACCACAGCCGGCGTGCTCTTCGTCCTGTCGCTGGTGGTGGCGCTGGTCGCCGTGCACCGGCCGTTCGGCGACCACATGTACCGCGTGGTCGCCGGAACCCGGTCGTCCCGCGTCGAGCGGGGGATCTACCGCCTGGTCGGGGTCGACCCGGCCGCCGAGCAGACCTGGGGCGTGTACGCCCGCTCGGTGCTGGCCTTCTCGGCCGTCTCCCTGCTGTTCCTGTACGCGTTCCAGCGGCTGCAGAACCACCTGTGGCTCTCGCTGGGCTTCGACCCGGTGGTGCCGCACGGCGCCTGGAACACCGCTGTGTCGTTCGTGACCAACACGAACTGGCAGTGGTACTCGGGTGAGTCGACGATGGGCCACCTGGTGCAGATGGCCGGCCTGGCGGTGCAGAACTTCGTCTCGGCCGCCGTCGGCATCGCCGTGGCGGTGGCGCTGGTCCGGGGCTTCGCCCGTAGCCGCACCGGCGAGCTGGGCAACTTCTGGGTCGACCTGACCCGGGTCACGCTGCGGATCCTGCTGCCGATCGCGGTGCTCGGCGCGCTCGCGCTGATGCTCGGCGGCGTGGTGCAGAACCTCTCCGGCGGCACCGACGTGACCACGCTGACCGGCGGCGCCCAGACGATCACCGGCGGACCGGTGGCGAGCCAGGAGGTCATCAAGGAGCTGGGCACCAACGGCGGCGGCTTCTACAACGTCAACAGCTCCCACCCGTTCGAGAACCCGACCGCGTGGACGAACTGGCTGGAGATCTTCCTGATCCTGGTGATCCCGTTCAGCCTGCCCCGGGTCTTCGGCCGGATGGTGGGGCAGAAGCGGCAGGGCTACGCGATCGTCGCCGTGATGGCGATCCTGGCGCTCGCCAGCATCACCCTCACCAACGTCTTCGAGCTGACCGGCGACGGCACGGTGCCGCAGGCGGTCGGCGCGGCGCTGGAGGGCAAGGAGGTGCGCTTCGACGTGTCGAACTCGGCCACGTTCGCGGCGGCCACCACGCTCACCTCGACCGGCGCGGTCAACTCGTTCCACGACTCGTACACCGCGCTGGGCGGCATGATGACGCTGGGCAACATGATGCTCGGCGAGGTCGCGCCCGGCGGCGTCGGCGCGGGCCTGTACGGGCTGCTGATCCTCGCGGTGATCACGGTGTTCGTGGCCGGGCTGATGGTCGGGCGCACCCCGGAGTACCTGGGCAAGAAGATCGGCTCGCGCGAGATCAAGTTCGCCTCGATGTACTTCCTGATCACCCCGGCGCTGGTGCTCACCGGCACCGCCGCAGCGTTCGCCACCGGCAACGCCTCGACAGCGCTGAACGTCGGGCCGCACGGGCTGTCCGAAGTGCTCTACGCGTTCACGTCGGCCAGCAACAACAACGGCTCCGCGTTCGCCGGCATCACCGTGAACACGCCGTGGTGGAACACCGCGCTCGGGCTCTGCATGCTGCTCGGCCGGTTCCTGCCGATCATCTTCGTGCTCGCGCTGGCCGGCTCACTGGCCCGCCAGCAACCCACACCCGCCTCCGAGGGCACCCTGCCGACCCACCGGCCGCTGTTCGTCGGCATGGTCGTCGGCGTCACGGTGGTCCTCGTCGCGCTCACCTTCCTTCCCGCGCTCGCGCTCGGCCCGCTGGCCGAAGGGCTGTGACCACCATGAGAGACAAGGACATGACAGCACCTGTGCAGACCGCCGAAGCGCCGGTGGCAGGTACGCCGGGGCGCCGCGACGACCGGGTCGGCGGCGGGCTGCTCGACCCTCGCCAGCTGATCGCGTCGCTGCCGGACGCGCTGCGCAAGCTCGACCCGCGCACGCTGTGGCGCAACCCGGTGATGCTGATCGTGGAGATCGGCGCGCTGTTCACCACTGTGCTCGCGGTGACCGACCCGTCGGTGTTCGCCGTGGCGATCACGGTCTGGCTCTGGCTCACGGTGATCTTCGCGAACCTGGCCGAGGCGGTCGCCGAGGGGCGCGGCAAGGCGCAGGCCGACACGCTGCGCCGGGCCAAGCAGGACACCGTCGCCACCCGACTGGTCGGCTGGACTCCCGGCGCCGCCGCGAACGCGTACCGGGACGAGGCGGTGCCCGCGCCGCAACTGCGCCAGGGTGACGTCGTCCTGGTCGAGGCCGGGCAGGTCATTCCCGGTGACGGCGACGTCGTGGAGGGCATCGCCAGCGTCGACGAGTCGGCGATCACCGGCGAGTCCGCCCCGGTGATCCGGGAGTCCGGCGGCGACCGCAGCGCGGTCACCGGCGGCACCCGGGTGCTCTCCGACCGGATCGTCGTGCGGATCACCCAGAAGCCGGGCGAGAGCTTCATCGACCGGATGATCGCGCTGGTCGAGGGCGCCAACCGGCAGAAGACGCCGAACGAGATCGCGCTGAACATCCTGCTGGCCGCGCTGACGATCGTCTTCCTGCTCGCCGTCGTCACGCTCCAGCCCATGGCGATCTTCGCGAAGGGCTACCAGGCCGCCGCGCCGGACACCGCGGCGATCACCGACTCCGGCGTCACCGGCGTCGTACTCGTGTCGCTGCTGGTCTGTCTCATCCCGACCACCATCGGCGCGCTGCTGTCCGCTATCGGCATCGCCGGCATGGACCGGCTCGTGCAGCGCAACGTGCTGGCGATGAGCGGCCGGGCGGTCGAGGCGGCCGGCGACGTCAACACGCTGCTGCTGGACAAGACCGGCACGATCACGCTCGGCAACCGGCAGGCCGCCGAGTTCATGCCGGTGACCGGGGTCGACGCGGCCACGCTCGCCGACGCGGCGCAGCTGTCCAGCCTGGCCGACGAGACCCCCGAGGGCCGCTCGGTGGTGGTGCTCGCGAAGAACGAGTACGGGCTGCGCGAGCGCGAGCCCGGCCTGATCCCGCACGCCACGTTCGTACCGTTCACCGCGCAGACCCGGATGAGCGGCGTCGACCTCGACGCCGACGGCGGTGTCCGGCACGTCCGCAAGGGTGCGGCCGCCGCGGTGATGAAGTGGGTACGCGACAACGGCGGCCACCCGACCGAGCAGGTCGGTGAACTGGTCGACGCGATCAGCGGCACCGGCGGCACACCGCTCGTGGTGGCCGAGCACGTCGCCGGGGAACCGGCCCGGGCGCTCGGCGTCATCCACCTCAAGGACGTCGTCAAGGCCGGAATGCGGGAGCGCTTCGACGAGATGCGCCGGATGGGCATCCGCACCGTGATGATCACCGGCGACAACCCGCGTACCGCGAAGGCGATCGCCGACGAGGCGGGCGTGGACGACTTCCTCGCCGAGGCCACGCCGGAGGACAAGCTCGCGCTGATCAAGAAGGAGCAGGAGGGCGGCCGGCTCGTCGCCATGACCGGCGACGGCACGAACGACGCGCCCGCGCTGGCCCAGGCGGACGTCGGCGTGGCCATGAACACCGGCACGTCGGCGGCGAAGGAGGCCGGCAACATGGTCGACCTCGACTCCGACCCGACCAAGCTGATCGAGATCGTGGAGATCGGCAAGCAGTTGCTGATCACCCGGGGCGCGCTGACGACGTTCAGCATCGCCAACGACATCGCGAAGTACTTCGCGATCATCCCGGCCATGTTCGCCGGCATCTACCCGTCGCTGGACCGGCTGAACATCATGCGCCTGGCCAGCCCCGAGTCGGCGATCCTCTCCGCCGTCGTCTTCAACGCGATAGTCATCGTGGCGCTGATCCCGCTGGCCCTGCGCGGTGTGCGGTACCGCCCGGCCAGCGCGTCCGCGCTGCTGCGCCGCAACCTGTGGCTCTACGGCCTCGGCGGCATCGTGGTGCCGTTCGTCGGCATCAAGCTCATCGACCTGCTCGTCCAGTTCGTCCCGGGGATCTCGTGATGCGCCTTCCCAGTTGGCTCTCCCAGCACCTGGCCGCCCTGCTCGCGGTGCTCGTCTTCACCGTGCTGCTCGGCCTGCTCTACCCGCTCGCCCTGGTCGCCGCCGGCCGGCTCCCAGGCCTCGACGGCAGGGCCGACGGGTCACTGCTCACCGTCGACGGCCGTACCGTCGGCAGCTCGCTGATCGGCCAGTCGTTCACCGACGCGGACGGCAACCCGATCCCGCGCTACTTCCAGTCCCGCCCGTCGGCCGCCGGGGACGGCTACGACCCGACCGCCACCGCGGCCGGCAACCTCGGCCCGGAGAGCGTGGTGGACACGCTCTCCGCCGACCCCGCCGACTCCACGTCGAGCCTGCTCACCCAGGTCTGCGCCCGCAGCAAGGCGGTCGGCGAACTGGACGGCGTGGACGGGCGGCGCCCGTACTGCACGCCGGACGGGGTGGGCGCGGTGCTCGCCGTGTTCCGCGCCGACGGGCTCACCGGCCGGATCACCCGCGTGGTGAGCGTCAACCAGGCTGCGCCCGCGACGCCGTTCGTCACCACCTGGCAGGGCGTACCGGTGGAGGCGGCGCGGCCCGGTCACGACTACGTGGCCGAGGGCGGCATCGTCACCCCGGTCCGCGGGGACGCCCCGGCCCGGCCCGCCGTACCGGCCGACGCGGTCACCGCCAGCGGCAGCGGCCTCGACCCGCACATCTCCCCGGCGTACGCCCGGATCCAGGTGGCCCGGGTGGCGCGGGAGCGCGGCGCGGACCCGGCGGCGGTACGGCGGCTGGTCGCCGAGCACACCACCGGTCGGGCGCTGGGCTTCATGGGCGAGCCGGGGGTGAACGTGCTGGAACTCAACCTCGCGCTGGACGAGGCGTTCCCGGCGCGCTGACGGAAGTGTTAAGAAGGGCCCCCTTCACCTCGCGAGGCGTTAACAGGGGGCGTCGAGTTCACCGAGATGGACCTGGACGCCGTGCTGGCCCGGCGGCCCGAGGTCGTCGTGGTGGACGAGCTGGCCCACACCAACGTGCCCGGCTCCCGGCACGAGAAGCGCTGGCAGGACGTGCAGGAGCTGCTCGACGCCGGCATCAGCGTGCTGTCCACGGTCAACGTGCAGCACCTGGAGTCGCTCAACGACGTGGTCGCGCAGATCACCGGCACCACCCAGCGGGAGACCGTGCCGGACCAGGTGGTCCGCGCCGCCGAGCAGGTCGAGCTGGTGGACATGACGCCGGAGGCGCTGCGCCGCCGGATGGCGCACGGCAACATCTACCGGCCCGACAAGATCGACGCCGCGCTCGGCAACTACTTCCGGGTCGGCAACCTCACCGCGCTGCGCGAACTGGCGCTGCTCTGGCTGGCCGACAAGGTCGACGAGCAGCTCGACGCGTACCGGGCCCAGCAGGGCATCTCCGACACCTGGGAGGCGCGGGAACGGGTGGTCGTCGCGCTGACCGGCGGCCCGGAGGGCGAGACGCTGATCCGCCGGGCGGCCCGGATCGCCGCCCGCAGCAAGGGTGCCGACCTGCTCGCCGTGCACGTCGCCCGCAGCGACGGGCTGGCCGGCGCCGACCCGGCCCAGCTGGCCCGGCAGCGGGTGCTGGTGGAGAGCCTCGGCGGCACGTACCACCAGGTGCTCGGCACCGACATCCCGGCGTCACTGCTGGACTTCGCCCGGGGCGTCAACGCCACCCAGCTCGTGCTCGGCGCGAGCCGCCGGGGCCGGTTCGCGCAGGTGTTCGCCCGGGGCGTCGGGGTGACCACCACCGCGCTGTCCGGCCCGATCGACGTGCACCTGGTCACCCACCCCGAGGCGGGCCGCGGGCGCCGGGGCACGTCGGTGCCCGCCGCGCTGTCGCGACGCCGGCGACTGATCGGGTACGCGCTCGCGGTGCTCGGCATGCCCCTGCTCACGCTGCTGCTGCGGACGCTGCCCGACCTCACGCTCACAAACGACATCCTGCTGTTCCTCGCCGGTGTGGTGGGCGTGGCGCTGGTCGGCGGGCTCTGGCCGGCGCTGGTCGCCGCGCTCGGCGGCTCGCTGCTGCTCAACTGGTTCTTCACCCCGCCGTACCGGACGCTGACCATCGCCGAGGCGGACAACCTGCTCGCCCTCGGCGTGTTCGTCGGTGTCGCCATCGCGGTGAGCTGGGTGGTCGACGTGGCGGCCCGGCGTACCCGGGAGGCGGCCCGGGCCTCCGCCGACGCGCAGACCCTGGCCACCGTCGCGGGCAGCGTGCTGCGCGGCGAGCGGCCGCTGCCCGCCCTGCTGGACCGGCTGCGGGAGACGTTCGGGTTGCGCGCGGTGAGCGTGCTGGAGCTGACCGACGAGGCCGGCGGACGCCCGGCGCGCGCCCGGGACGCGGACGCCTGGCGGGTGGTGGCGAGCGTCGGCGAGCGGCCGCCCGGTAGCCCGGGCGCGGGCGAGACGGTGGTGCCGGTCGACGACCGGCTCAGCGTGGTGCTCGCCGGCCGGCGGCTGGAGGCGGCCGACCGCCGGGTGGTGGAGGCGTTCGCCGCGCAGGCCGCCGTCGCGCTGCGCCAGGAACGGCTGGCCGAGGAGGCCGCCACCGCCCGCCCGCTGGCCGCCGCCGACCGGATGCGCACCGCGCTGCTCGCGGCGGTCAGCCACGACCTGCGTACGCCGCTGGCGTCGGCCAAGGCCGCGGTGAGCAGCCTGCGCAGCCACGACGTCGAGTTCGACCCGGACGACCGGGAGGAACTGCTGGCCACCGCCGACGAGTCGCTGGACCGGCTGGGCCGGCTGGTGGCGAACCTGCTCGACATGAGCCGCCTGCAGGCCGGCGCGCTGGGCGTCACCACCACCGCGATCGGGCTGGAGGACGCCGTACCCCGGGCCCTCGACGAACTGGGCCCGGCGGCGGCCGAGGTGACCACGGACATCCCGGCCGACCTGCCGGCGGCGCTGGCCGACCCGGGCCTGCTGGAGCGCGTGCTCGTCAACGTGGTGTCGAACGCGCTGCGGCACAGCCCGCCCGGCCGCCCGCCGACGATCACCGGCAGCGCGCACGCCGGGCAGGTCGAGCTGCGGGTGATCGACACCGGGCCGGGCATCCCGGAGGACCAGTGGGAGCACGTCTTCCTGCCGTTCCAGCGCCTCGGCGACCGGGACAACCAGACCGGCGTCGGCCTCGGGCTGGCGCTGTCCCGGGGTCTCGCCGAGGCGATGGGTGGCAGCATCACCCCGGAGACCACGCCCGGCGGCGGACTCACCATGGTGTTGCGGCTGCCGGCCGCCCCGCACGCGGAAGGGCCGCAGGAATGACCCGGATCCTGGTCGTCGACGACGAGCCGCAGATCCTGCGCGCCCTGCGGATCAACCTGCGCGCCCGGGGCTACGACGTGGAGGTCGCAGGCAGCGGCGCCGCCGCGCTCAAGGCCGCCGCCGGGCACCCGCCGGACCTGGTGGTGCTCGACCTGGGCCTGCCGGATCTGGACGGCACCGAGGTGATCCGGGGCCTGCGCGGCTGGACCGCCGTGCCGATCATCGTGCTCTCCGGCCGGGCCGGCAGCGAGGACAAGGTGGCCGCGCTCGACGCGGGCGCCGACGACTACGTCACCAAGCCGTTCGGGGTGGACGAGCTGCTGGCCCGCATCCGGGCGGTGACCCGGCGGCTCGCCCCGGCCACGCCCGCCGTGCCCGCGCTGCGGATCGGCCGCAACACGGTCGACCTGGCCGACCGGACCGTCACCCGGGACGACGGCGTCGAGGTCAAGCTGACCCCCACCCAGTGGGCGATGCTGGAGAAGCTGCTGCGCAACCCGGGCAAGCTGGTCAGCCAGCGCCAGTTGCTGCACGACGTGTGGGGGCCGGAGTACCACCAGGAGACGAACTACCTGCGGCAGTACATGGCCCAGTTGCGGCGCAAGCTGGAGGACGACCCGGCCCGGCCCCGGCACCTGATCACCGAGCCGGGGATGGGCTACCGCTACCGCCCCTGACGTTTGCGACCGCCTCGGCGGGGGACTCGGCGAGCCGGTCGGGCTGCGGGGGAGGGGCATGGCGGGCAACCGGTCCTCGGAGGGGTTCGGCCGGCAACTGGACGAACACGCCATCGACGCCGGCGCGGCGGAGCCGGAGCGCCCCGACGGGCTGGTCGACAGCGGCGTCTACGTCGGCGGGGTACGGCGGGCGTCGCCGGTCAGCCTCGCCGACACGTACCGCTGCCTGCAGCAGCTCGACGACGCGATGGCCTGGATCGGGCTGCTCCGGCCGGGCCGCGAGCAGATCGCCTCGCTCGCCGCCGAGTTCCAGCTCCCCGACCTGGCCGTCGAGGACGCGATCAACGCCCATCAGCGCCCCAAGCTGGAACGCTACGGCGACACCCTGTTCGTGGTGCTGCGCGCCGCCCGATACCTGGACGAGCGGGACGCGGTCGAGTTCGCCGAGCTGCACCTGTTCCTCGGGCCCGGATTCGTGATCAC
Source organism: Micromonospora sp. D75 (assembly GCF_018070405.1). Taxonomy (NCBI): domain Bacteria; kingdom Bacillati; phylum Actinomycetota; class Actinomycetes; order Micromonosporales; family Micromonosporaceae; genus Micromonospora; species Micromonospora sp. D75. The sequence goes on along the minus strand of NZ_JAGPXV010000065.1, from coordinate 6,114 downwards.
CGTGCGGCACGGCGGCACGCCCGACCTGGCCGGCGTACGACGGCGGCTGGAGGCCGAGCCGAACGTGCTCGCGCTCGGCCCGGAAGCGGTGCTCTACGCCGTGCTCGACCGGGTGGTGGACGGCTACGCGCCGGTGGTGGCCGGGCTGGAGAACGACATCGACGAGGTCGAGACCGAGGTGTTCGGCGGCGACCCGAACGCCAGCCGCCGCATCTACGAGCTGAGCCGCGAGGTGATCCAGTTCCAGCGGGCCGCCCGCCCGCTGCTGAAGGTGGTGGACGAGCTGGCACACGGGTTCGACAAGTACGGCACGGACGAGGAGCTGCGCCGTCGGCTGCGCGATGTGGCCGACCACCTCACCCAGGTGGTGGAGCGGGTGGACGGGTTCCGGCACCTGCTCCAGAACATCCTCACCGTCAACGCCACGCTGGTCTCGCAGGCGCAGAACGAGGAGATGCGCAGCCTGACCGCCGCCAGCTTCGAGCAGAACGAGGAGATCAAGCGGGTCTCCGCCTGGGCCGCCATCCTGTTCGCGCCGACCCTGATCGGCACCGTGTACGGGATGAACTTCGGGCACATGCCGGAGCTGGGCTGGCGGTACGGCTATCTGTTCGCGCTCGCCCTGATGCTCGCCGTCTGCGGCGCGCTCTATCTGCTGTTCAAGCGCCGCGGCTGGCTGTGAGCCGGGCCGGCCGGGCCTCGGCCGTGACCGCGCGCCGTCGGTGATCCACTAAAGTGTCCGGGTGACTACCCCCCGTCGTCCGTACGTTGCCCGGACCTCGTGTCGTGGAGGTAGGCGCTGATCGGGGACACGGTGCCGACCCCGCGCGGCGGTCGCCGGACGAGCACGGGGAGGCGAGGGCTGGCGGGCCACTGTGCCCGGCTCGTCGCGTCCCGGCCGTTCGAGGTGGCCATCGTGGTGCTCATCATGGCCAACGGAGTGGTGCTGGGTATCGAGACGTACCCGAACCTGGGCGCCGCCGGGCCGGTGCTGCGGTGGACGGAGCTGATGTTCCGGGCCGCCTTCGTCCTGGAGATCACCATCCGGATCCTCGCGTACGGCCGCCGCCCGCAGGACTTCTTCCGGCACGGCTGGAACGTCTTCGACCTGCTGGTCACCGCGGCCATCTTCATCCCGGGACTGCACGGCGACTCGGGCGTGCTGCGGTTCATCCGGGTCGCCCGGGTGCTGCGGCTGGTCCGCTTCTCGCCCGGCCTGCGGACCATCGTCACGGCGCTGTGGCGCAGCCTGCCCGGCGTCGCCGGGTTCCTCGCGCTCGCCGCCGTCACGCTCTACGTGTACGGCATGGCCGGCTGGCTGATCTTCGGCGACCGTTACCCCGAGCAGTACGGCGACATCGGCCGTTCCCTCGTCACGCTGTTCGTGCTGCTGTCCCTGGAGACGCTGCCGGACCTGCTGGAACAGGGCCTTGAGGTGTCACCGTGGACGCTTCTCTACTACGTCAGCTTCGTGATGATCGCGGTCAACCTGCTGCTGAACATCCTCATCGCGGTCATCGTCAACTCGATGGAGGAGGCGCGCCGGCTGGAGATGACCGAAGGGCTGGCGCCGGACTACGACGAAGACGGCGACGGGATACCGGACGAGGTGGACCGGATCGCGATCAGTCAGCGCCTGGACGACCTGCGCATGGTCATCGCCGAGTTGGAGCGGGAACTGCGCATCGACCGGGACGAGCCGCCCGGCGCGCCGCGCCGCCGCCAGCACTCGGAGCACTGACCGGCCCGGTCATGACAGTTCTGTGACGAAATCGGACCGTACGTTTGGCCGGACGGTTGATCGGGGCAACCAGCGAGGCGCCAACACATCCGAGGGAAGGGACGCCTCTCGTGGAGATCACGGGCTTCTTCACCGCGCTCATCATCGGCCTGGTCATCGGTGCGCTCGGGCGCCTGGTGGTGCCGGGCAAGCAGAACATCCCGATCTGGCTGACCCTGCTCATCGGTGTGGTCGCCGCGCTCGTCGGCACCCTGGTGGCCGGCGCGTTCGGCGTCGCCGACACTCCCGGCATCGACTGGATCGAGCTGGCGCTCCAGGTCGGCTTCGCGGCCATCGGCGTCGCGATCTTCGCCGGCCTGTACGGTCGTCGCCGCGTCTGACCGGACCGAAGGAAGGGCCCCTTCTTAACGCATTCTGCATAAGAAGGGGCCCTTCCTAACGCCTGCGTGCGGCTACTCCCGCCAGCCGGTCAGCTCGACGCCCTTGGCCAGCTCCACCCGGAAGCCCAGCGCGATCTCGCCGCTCTCGCCCGGCGCGAGCGACAGCCGCCAGGTCAGCTCGCCCAGCTCCGTACGCTCGGCGGGCGGCGGCGTCAGCGTCGTCTCGCGTACCACCACGGACTCGTCCCGGGACACCGGCAACTGGTCGCGCACCTCGACGGTGGCCGGGCGGGGCGTGTGGTTCGCGACAGTGATCCGGTACTCCACCTCCCGCCGCCGCGTCGACCCGAGCGTCGCCCTGCTCTCGGTACGCCGGTGCAGCTTCCGCTCCACCCGTACCCGGTCGTCGACCCCCAGCGCCAGCTCGGTCTCCTCGCCCGGCGCCCACATGGTCAACCGCGTCGCCGCGACGAAGTCCGCGCCGTGGAACACCGACGCCGGGCCGGGCAGCAGCGTGTGGTCGGACGTGTTGCGTACCGTCGCCCGCAGGTGCGCCTCGGCGGCGCGTACCGGCACGCTGACGTGGTCCAGCCGGGCCGGCAGCTCCAGCGCCGCGACCGTCACCCGGTGCGCGCTGCCGTCGGCCGGCACCGCCACCGGCCGGGCGGGCCGGTAGGTCGCCGCCGTGACGCCCTGCTCGACCTCGGCCACGTTCTCCCGCACGGCCGGCCGGACCGCCGCCGATCGGGCCGCGCCGGCCCGGCCCGCCGGCGCCGCGCCGGGCGCCGGGGGTGGCAACGTCCCGTCGAACGACGCGGCCGACGCGGCCATCGGCGGCTGCGGGCGGAGCCGGTCGAGATACCAGGGCGACAGTTCGGGTACGCCGCTCGCCGCCGCCGGGCGGGCGGTGGAGAGCAGGAGTTCGCACTCCGGCCAGTCCTCCCCGGTGTCCTGGCTGACCAGCCCGAACCACGTGACGGTCATGGTGTCGCCGACCAGCCGCAGGTCGTAGGAGGGGGTCCAGCGGGCGCCGTCCACCAGGTAGGTCAGCTCCAGCTCCACCTCGGCGTCGTCGGCGTCCACCGAGACCGACACCTCGGCGGCCAGCCGGTCCGGCGCCCGCTTGCCGCGCGCCGCCGCCAGCTCGCGGTCGACGGCGGCCAGCTCCTCCGCCAGGTCGGTGCGCCGCCGGGCCAGCCCGCGCCGCCGGGCCCGGGACTCGGCGAGCTGTCCGGACACCGACTCGGTGAAGGCCGCGACGTCGGCCGGGGCCGCGTCGCCGGCGGCCAGGGCCCGGGCGTACGTGCCACCGGCGCGCTCGGCCAGCCGGGTGAGGAACTCGCCGCGCTGGGCCTCGATCGCGTCCGTGTCCTCGACCTCGGCCACCTCGTCGGCGAGTTCCCGCCGCCGCCGTTCCAGCTCGACGACCTGCGCGTCGGTGCTGCGGGCCTGCCGGTGGGCGGTCACGTCGACACCGAGCACGGTGGCCGGGCCGTGACCGCCCACCCGGATCGAGTCCCGCCGCAGGCCCAGCGGGAGCGGCGCGACGCGTACCCGATGTTCCCCTGCGGCGAGCCGGAGGCCACCCCGGCGGGTGACCCGCGCGCGGTCCGGGTAGACGGTCACACCGACGACTGGCGCATCGATCTCCACAGTGTTCACGGGCGCGAGGGTAGTTCAGCCGCGCCCACCTCGGGGCTACCCAAGGTGCAGCCGCTGGTCGACGGCGAGCGTCGCCAGTTCGCGCGCGGTGAACGGCAGCGGGGACGCGGATGTCTGCCTGTCGTACGCGCCCTGCGCCACGAAGACCACCATGCCGTCGGGGTGCCGGTAGGCCGCCCACTGGTCGAACCGGTCGTCCGCGCCGGGACGAACCACCACACCCACAGTCGCGTCGCCGACGGTCATCGGCTGGCACTCGCCCCCCATGCCCCCCATGCCCCAGAACGCGCGCGCCAGGCCACACGGTTCGGTCGGCAGCGGGTTCCCCGGTGTGTGCACCTCGGTGAGCAGGCGTCCCCTCCACGTCCCCTTCGCCACGTCGACCGAGGCCGTGTAGCTCCACAGCTCGGCGCCGTCGGCCCGTCCGATGAAGTTGGCCTCGTGCGTGCCCAGCGTCTCCTTCCCGGTCTTGCTGGAGACGGTCTTCTCAGCGGTGTAGCCGGCGGGCACCACTGTGACGAGCTGGTCGAGCAGCAGGACGGCCTTGTGGTACCGGGTGCCCGCCCGCGCGGTGCGGTCCTCCTGGGGCAGGCCGTCGGGCCCGGTCGGCATCGGCTCGGCGCTGTCGTCCGGCGACGGGGCGGTCTGCGGCAGCGCGGCGGGCGGGCGCCGGTCGCCGCCGTCCGGGGTGGCGAGGGCCACGACACCCGCGACGGCGAGTACCGCCGTCGCCGATCCGGCACACGCCCGGATGACCCGGCGCCGGTTGCGTGCCCGGCGGGCGGAGCGCAGCATGCCGTCCGTGCTCGGTCGCGGCGGCGCGGCGACGCCGAGCATCTCGTCGCGAAGCGCCTCGCGCAGCTGGTCTCCGTTCATCGTTGCCCCTTCTCGCTCGATGAGTGCATGGGTGACAGGAGGCCGCGCAACGTGTCCAGGCCCCGGGCGGACTGGCTCTTCACCGTTCCCGGCGAGCAGTTCAGCAGCGCCGCCACCTCGTCGACCGGCAGGTCCTCCCAGTAGCGGAGGACCAGGACGGCGCGCTGCCGGGGCGGTACGGCGGCGAGCGCCTGGAGCACCACGAGCCGGTCCTCGGACGGACTCGCGGGCGCCGGTGGATCGGCGTCGGGCGTGCCCACCCGTTCCCGCCGCCACCAGCCCCGCCGCCGTTCGTCGAGGAAGGACCGGACGATGATCTGGCGCACGTAGGAGTCGAGCGCGTCGTGCCGGTCGACCCGGTTCCAGACCAGGTACAGCTTGGTGAACCCGGTCTGGACCAGGTCCTCCGCGCGGTGCCAGTCACCGCAGAGCAGATACGCGGTGGCGCGCATGGCGCGGTGCCTCGCCGAGAAGTACTCCGCGAACGCCGTGTCGCGATCACTCATCCGGACCTCCGATCAGATTCGGGATAGTCACGCCAGGTGAGGCTCCCGGGGTTGCTCGAAGCCCGGAGGAATCCGCGTCGCCGACGGTCAGCCGCGGAAGCTGCGCGCGAGCAACCGGAGCCCGTCGGGCACGTCGGCGGTGCCGACGGCGCCGTAGCCGAGCACCAGACCGGTCGGGCCGGGCGGGCCCGCCCGGTAACCGGCGATCTCGCGTACCGTGACGCCGGCCTCCGCCGCCCGGGCGACGACTTCCGGCAGGTCGACGCCGGTCTCCGGGCGCAGCCGCGCGCACAGGTGCAGGCCCGCCGTCGACGGCACCGGGTCGAGCCAGTCGGCGAGGTCGGATCGCAACGCGGCGTCGATCAGGTCGCGCCGCTCGGCGTACACCCGGGTCGCCTTGCGGATGTGCCGGGCCAGTTCGCCGGAGTCGATGAACCGGGCCAGCGCGGCCTGAGTGGTGTGGTCGCCGTGCCAGTCGGTGAGCTGCCGGGCGGCCAGCAGCGCCGGGCGAAGCGACGCCGGGGCGACCAGGAAACCGAGGCGCAGCATGGGCAGCAGGGTCTTGGAGAACGTGCCGACGTAGACGACCTTCCCGGCCCGGTCCAGCGTCTGCAACGGGTCCAGCGGGCGGGCCGAGAAGCGGAACTCGGTGTCGTAGTCGTCCTCCACGACCACCGCGTCCCGGGCCGCCGCCCAGTCCAGCAGCGCCGCCCGGCGGGCCGGGGACATCCGGACGCCCAGCGGGAACTGGTGGGACGGGGTGACGTAGACCAGCCGCGCGTCGCCTGGTAGCGCGCGAACGTCGAGGCCCTGGTCGTCGACGGGCACCGGCACGACCCGCGCGCCGTGGCCGGCGAACAGCCGCCGGGCGGGGGGATAGCCGGGCTCCTCCACCGCCACCCGGTCGCCCGGTTCGAGCACCACCCGGGCGATCAGGTCCAACGCCTGC
>NZ_JAGPXV010000649.1:0-3307 GCF_018070405.1 Micromonospora sp. D75 | reverse complement strand
CGACCGGTCTGGTCGCCGCGCTCGACATCGGCGGCACCAAGACCACAGCCGCGCGGGTCACCGCCGCCGGCGAGGTCGTCGGCCGGCACACCGCGCCGACACCCGGTCGCTCCGGCGCCGCAGCGGTGCTCGACACCGCCGCCGGCCTGGTCGAGAAGCTGCGGGCGGACGCGCCGGGTGTCGTACGGGCGCTCGGCGTCGGCAGCGCCGGCGTCATCGACAGCGGTTCCGGCCTGGTGCTGTCCGCCACCGACGTGCTGACCGGATGGGCCGGCACGGACCTGCGCGGCGACCTGGGCCGGCGCCTGGGCGTGCCGGTCACCGTGGTCAACGACGTGCACGCCCACGCGCTGGGCGAGGCGCGTCACGGCGTCGCGGCCGGGTACGACACGGTGCTCTACGTCGCCGTGGGCACCGGTGTCGGCGCGTCGTTCGTCCTCGGCGACACCGTGCTCGCCGGTGCGCACAGCGCGGCCGGGCACGCCGGGCACCAGCCGTCGGCGTACGCCGGAACGCTGCCCTGCACCTGCGGCGGGCGCGGGCACCTGGAGGCGATCGCCGCCGGGCCCGCGCTCACCGCCGAGTACGTCCGGCGTACCGGCCGTCCGGTGGCCGACCTGCGGGCCGTCGCCGCGCTCGCGGCAGGTGGCGACGAGACGGCCCGCGACGTCGTCCGGCTCGGCGGCACGGCCGTCGGGTCCGCCGTCGGCGGCCTGGTCAACGTGCTCGACCCCGCCGCCGTGGTGATCGGCGGCGGCGTCACCGGCCTCGGCGAGCCGTGGTGGCGGGCGCTGCGTGACGCGGTGCCCGACGAGACGCTGCCCGGCCTGGCCGGCGTGCCGGTCCTCGCCTCCACCCTCGGCCCCGACGCGCCGCTGCTCGGCGCCGCCTCGCTCGCCTGGAAGGTCTCATGAACGCGCTCGTCGACCAGCTCCGCCACCGCCTGGTGGTCTCCTGCCAGGCGTACCCGGGTGAGCCCATGCGCGACCCGGACACCATGCGCCGGGTCGCGCTCGCCACCGCCCGCGGCGGCGCCGCCGGCATCCGCGCGCAGGGGCTGGCGGACATCGCGGCCATCCGCGCGGCGGTGGACCTGCCGCTGATCGGGCTCTGGAAGGACGGCGACGACGACGTCTTCATCACCCCGACGCTCGATCACGCGCTCGCCGTCGCCGACGCCGGGGCGCACGTCGTCGCGCTCGACGGCACGTCCCGGCCCCGCCCCGACGGCCGTACGCTCGCCGAGACGATCGCGGCCGTGCACGAGCGCACCGGCACGCTGGTGATGGCCGACTGCTCCACGTTCGACGAGGGCATCGCCGCCGCCGCTGCCGGCGCCGACCTGGTCGGCACGACGCTCTCCGGGTACACCGCGTACACCACAAAGGGCGACGGGCCGGACCTGGACCTGGTCGCCCGGCTCGCCGCCGCGGTCGACGTCCCGGTGGTCGCCGAGGGACGCATCCACACCCCGGAGCAGGCCGCGCAGGCGCTGCGGGCGGGCGCGTGGACGGTGGTGGTCGGCACCGCCATCACCCACCCGAGCACCATCACCGGCTGGTTCGCGTCCGCCGTGCGGGAGGCCGCGTCGTGCCGCTGACCGACCTCGACCTGGCCGGCTGCCTCGCGTACCGGCCGGAGCTGGACGTGCCGGCGGACCTGGACGGATTCTGGGCGCGCACGCTCGACGGCGGCGGCGACCCGGCGGCGGCGGTCTACGAGCCGGTCGACACCGGGCTGACCCAGATCCGGACGTACGCGGTCACGATCCCCGGTTTCGCCGGTGAGCCGGTACGCGGATGGCTGCACCTGCCCGCCGGTGCCGACGGGCCGCTGCCCTGCGTGGTCGAGTACCTCGGCTACGGCCGGGGCCGCGGCCTGCCGCACGAGAAGCTGTTCTGGGCGGCGGCCGGCTTCGCGCACCTGATCATGGACAGCCGCGGCCAGGGGTGGAGCGCCGCCACCGGCGGCACGCCCGACCCGCACCCCTACCCGGCCGGCACCGTGCCCGGCTTCCTCACCCGGGGCGTCGCCGACCCGGCGGAGCACTACTACCGGCGGCTCATCACCGACGCGGTGCGCTTCGCCGAGGCCGCCCGGCGGCACCCGGCCGTCGACCCGGCGCGGGTGGCGGTGACCGGCTTCAGCCAGGGCGGCGGCCTCGCCCTGGCCGTCGGCGCGTTGTGCCCGGACGTCGCCGCCGTCATGCCGGACGTGCCGTTCCTGTGCGACATCCGCCGGGGCGTGCGCGTCGCCGGCCCGGACAGCCCGTACGCCGAGGTCGTCGAGTACCTCGCGCTGCACCGCGACCGCGCCGACCAGGTGTTCCGCACGCTGTCCTACCTGGACGCCGCAGTGCTCGCGCCGCGCGCCACCGCGCCGGCGCTGTTCTCCATCGCCCTGCGTGACCAGGTCTGTCCGCCGTCGACCTGCTTCGCCGCCTACCACCGCTACGGCGGCGACAAGGACGTGCGGGTGTACGAGTTCAACGACCACGAGGGCGGCGAGGCGGCACACCAGCGCGAACAGCTCACCTGGCTGCGCGGGATCCTGGGCGGCTAGCGGGCCCGTTCCACCACGTAGTCGGTCAGCTCCAGCAGGAAACGGCCGTCCTCGGTGTCGGCGGCGGCGCCCAGCGCCCGCTCACCCTCACGCCGGGCCGCGAGCGCGAGATCCCGGGCGCTGCGCCGCGCCGACTCCACACAGTCGTACGCGAGCAGCCGCCCGTGCAGCCAGCGCACCTCGGCGTCGGTGCGCTGCGCGCGGGTACGGCTCAGCAACCGCACGAGCCGATCACGTTCCTCCGGTGTGCACCGCCGCATGAAGTCGATCAGGATCAGCGTGCGCTTGCCCTCCCACAGGTCACCGGCGATCTCCTTGCCGTAGCGGGCGTAGTCGCCGGTCAGGTTGAGCGCGTCGTCCTGGATCTGGAACGCCGCGCCCAGATACCAGCCGTACCGGTCCAGCACGTCGACGGCGTTCTCCCGGCCGGTCGCCACGAGGATCCCGGTGCGGCACGGGTAGATGCACGTGTACCAGGACGTCTTCTTCAGGCACATCCGGTAGTAGTCGTCGGCGTCCAGGTCGCACACGTTGTCGCGGATCCAGCCGATCTCGAGCGCCTGCCCCTCCAGCGAGTGGCGCATCATCAGCTCGGTCTCGGTGAACAGCCGCCAGGCGATCCCGGAGCCGAGCGCCGCCCGGTTCGCGGCCAGCCGCCGCAACGCCAGCAGGTTCGTCATGTTGCCGACGTTCAGCGCCACGCCCACGCCGTACTCGGCGTGCAGCGTCCGCCCGCCGCGCCGCT